>JACCZO010000177.1 GCA_013695925.1 Chthoniobacterales bacterium | reverse complement strand
TTTCGGTCGCCTGATAGGCGCGCTTCAAGGCCGCGATCAACTCCGGTGTTCCCTTGATCACACTTTCCCGCGAGGCATTCGCCTCAAGCAGGCTGGAGTCCACATGCAGCTTGCGCCCATCAACCAGCCCCGCTGCCACACACTGGCTGATCGTCTGCACAAAGAGTCCTTCGAAGACTTCCTCCCCCCAGCGCGCCCGCGCCTTGGATAAGACACTGTGATCGGGAATCTCGTCCTCGAGCCCGTAGCCCAAAAACCAGAGATAATCGAGCCGCTCGGCGATGATCTTCATCAACTCCCGCTCACTCGCCACATCATCGAAGAAGAGCAGGAACATCATCTTCATGATCACCTCGGGGTCGACCGAGACATTGCCCTTACTTCCGTAACACTGCGCCACTTCCTCGCGCACAAACCTAAAATCAATCGCCGCCGCCACCCGGCGCAAGGGATGGTCGCTCCGCACCCGCTTCTCCAGGTTGACCTCGTAGCTGAACAGTTCGCGCTCGCTCTTTTGTTGTCCCATCATGTTGGGACAACGGCTTTATCAGATCGCCCAAACTTTGGGTACTATTATTTTACTGGCCCCCCGATTTGGGCAACACGCCCTATACATTTGACATTACGGTAGGCGGCTGGGGATTGGTAGATGGTGGGTCCACTGCGGATTGAATTTGAGGGCGCGATCTATCATCTTTTGGCACGGTCAGAGAAGAGAGAAGAGTGAGGCCAGGAAGCATTGGTGCGTCTGGAAAAGACGCGCTGATATCTCAGCGAGAACCAGGGTGGAGGAACCTGCCTCGACCGGTGCCCACAAAGTGGCCATTTTTAAAGATTGTTTGGCCGCGCAGCATCGTCTGGACGACCCGGCCGCGTAATTTGCGGCCGAGATATGGCGTGTGCGGATTTCTGTAATGCAACGTGTCCGTGCTGATGACTTCTTCCGCCTGCAGATCGACCAGCGTGAAATCGGCGTCCTTGCCAATCGTCAGCCCACCCTTCTCAGAGATGCGGAAACGCTCCGCCACGCCAATACTCGTTAGTCTGGCGATCTCCGCACGCGAAATCTTTTCCGCAGCGTCAATCAGCAACGGAAGAAGATGCTGGCAGCTCGAGATGCCGCCCCAGACGCGGAAGAAGTTCTGCTCTTCCTTCAACGACCAGGGCGAGGGCGAGTGATCGGAACCGATGGTCGTGACATCGCCGAGGCGCTGCCAAAGCTCATCCTGGTCTGTCTGAGCGCGCAGGGGAGGGGCACACTTCGCGACCGCGCCGAGTCGGGTCATGTCTTGGTCGTTTAGAAACAAATAATGGGGGCAGGTCTCGCAGGTTACATCCACGCCCTGGGCGCGCGCGTCCGCGACCAGGGTCACGCCGCGTCCACAACTCACGTGCACGATGTGCAGCCGACAGCCCGTTTCCCGCGCGAGATCGAGAGCCGTCTGAACGGCCGACAATTCGGCCTCGATTGGCCGGGACGCGAGATAATCGCGCACCGTCCCATGGTCCGACGGCGCGCCAATCAATTCATTAGACTCGGCATGGACGGCGACGAGCAGATCAAGCTCCGCCGCGCGTTTCATTCCGGCCCGCAAGGTTGCGTGATTCACGGCCGGAAAATCGTCGATCCCGCTCCCGCACATGAACGCCTTCAGGCCGACGACGCCGCGAGCGCGCAGCGTCTCCAGTTGCTCGAGATTTCCCGGAACCAGGCCGCCCCAAAGGCCGAAATCGACCCACGAATTTTTCTCCGCGGCCGCGCGCTTCGCGTCGAAGCTCGGTCCGTCGATCGTCGGCGGATGCGCGTTAAGCGGCATGTCGAAGATGGTGGTGGTGCCGCCGGCCGCGGCGGCCCGCGAGCCGGTTGCGAACCCCTCCCAATCGGTCCGGCCGGGCTCGTTGAAATGTACGTGGGCGTCGATCGCGCCGGGAAAAATCGCCAGATCCAGCGCGTCGATTTCCTCGCTTGCGGAGCCGGCCAGATTCCGGCCAAAGGCCACGATTTTTCCGTCGCTTACCCCGATGTCTTGTTCGCCGCCGCGGACGAGCAGATCGAAATCGCTCATTCGTTAGGCAGAGTTGGCTTTCCCCAGACCCGGAAGCGGCTCACACCGCCATCGGGATAAATGTTCAAGCGGAGGTGCGTGCAGGCGGAGAGCGGAGAGAGTTCGCGTTCGAAAAAGTGCCGCTTGTTCGCCTCCAGTTTTGTCCTGGGCAGAATTTCCTTCCAAGGAGAGTTCGTCAGTTCATCGGTCGAAGCGTCCGGTGCGACGCAGGCTTCGATCGAACAGGTGTCGGGATAGTTACCTTTGAAGTGATTGGTATCGACTTCGATTTTTTCGATCGTGCCGGGCAATCCGAGTTTCAAAATAATCCAATCGTGGCCGGGCCCGCGCCGGCGTTTTGTTTCCCAGCCGTCGCCCATGTTGGCGGAGCGGCCGGGCATGATGAGGTTGTTCATCGAGCTGAAAAACATGTCACTGCAGGCCAGCGGGACGCCGCCATTTTCTACCGCGACGAGGTCGATAACGTCGTTCGGTTTCAGCGCGCTCCAGTCAGGAACGACAATCCCGTAAACGCGCAGGCGCGCCACGCCACCGTCCGGGATGATATTCAAGCGGACGTGTGTCGCCGGTTCGCCATGGCTGATCGGGAAGAGATTTTGCGCGCCCGGATTTAGCGGCGACCTGGCCAGGATGGGCGTCCAGGAAAGGCCGTCGATGGCCGCGGTATCCGGTGGAAATTCAGTCGTTAGGCAAAGCGCGTCGAGCGAGGCGAAAGGCGGATGATTGCCCAGGAAATGGTTGGTATCGATGTCGACCTGTTTGATGATGCCGCGCAAGCCCAATTGCACGACACACCAGTCGTGGCCGGGAATGCGACGACGGCGAGTCTCCCAGCCGTCCATCCATTTTCCGTGGTCGGTGTACTTGTCCGGAATGAAGATGCCGCGTCCGGGCTGGAGGAGGTTTTCTTTCTCGGCGAAAAATTCGTCGTTTGCGAGCAGCGCGCGGCCGCCGACGCGCTCCGCTGCGAGGTCGATCAAGCCCGGCGGTGTTTTGTCGTTGGGGTTCATCAGCTATTGCCTCACGCGGAGGTCGCAAAGGTCGCAGAGGTTTCGTTCACAATCTAATCTCGGCGTCTGATCGCGGGAGGCCGTTTGCTACCCGCTTGATCCCGTTCTTCAGGCGCTCTTCTCCGAAATTGATCAGGAGGCCAAGCTTCAGTTCAGTCAGGCGGAGCTGCGTCAGTAACTGTTTGCTGTGCACGGGCGCGAGCGTCTGGACAGACTTGAGTTCCACAATGACAAGGTCCTCGACTACCAAATCGGCGCGGAAACCCTCGTCGAACGTTAAGCCGTCGTAGCGGATGGCGATGGGCCGTTGGCGTTCGACGGAGAGGCCGGCTTTCCGCAACTCATGGGCAAGGATCACTTCGTAGACGGTCTCGAGCAAGCCGGGTCCCAGCGCTATGCACCTGAAGCGCAGCACCGATCACCTGCGTTGCGATATCATTTTCCCTCACCTCTGCGACCTTTGCGACCTCTGCGTGAGGCATCAACTCCCGCGGTAGGTACTGTAAGCCCACGGCGTGACGAGCAGCGGCACGTGATATTTCGCAGTCGCGTCGCTGATCGTGAACCGCACTGGCACTTGATCGAGAAAATTTCGTTCGCCGAAGTAGTCGCCGACGTGGAAAACGAGTTCGAAATTGCCCGCCTGCATCTCGTCGCCCGCGAGCAGCGGGCCGTCGGTCCGGCCGTCGCTGTTTGTTGTGATACTCTTGATCAATTCCGAGCGATCGCGCGACCATAGTTCAACCTTCATTCCGGCAGCGGGGCGCCCGTGCATCGTGTCGAGGACGTGAGTGGAGAGGGTGCTCATGAGACCAGGTCGCGCAGCCGCAGCTCCGCGATTTTGCAGATCTCGCTGAGGCCAGCTTCGATTTCCTGCTCGCGGGAATTTTCCAGGCGTGCGGGGAAGGCCTGCAAAATCGCTTCTTTTTTGTTCAGGCGGGCGCAGATGACGAAGGGAAAATCGAACTTCGACCGGTAACGCTGGTTGAAATCGCCGAAGCGCGCGATCTCTTCCGCGGTCAGACTGTCGAGCCCGGCGCTTTTTTGTTCCGCGCGAGACTCGTTAGTCAGAGTAGCGTTGCCCACCAGGTCGGGATGCGCTCGGATGAGAGCGAGTTTTTCATCCTCATTCGCGGCATGCACGGTCCGGCAAAGAGCACGGTGCAGTTCCGCGAGGTCGGCGAAGGGGCGGTCTTTGGCGGTGCGAGCGGCGACCCAGGGTGAATGTTCGAAAACGGGCCGCAGACGGAGGGTAAACTGCTCCAGATCGAGGTCGTTGAGCTCGGCCAGCTTTAGCATCGCGCTTTCGGACTAAATGATTTAGTCCTGAGGCGCAATGGCGAAACTGATCGAACAACGTTACGGAAAAGCGAAGGTGCGGGTGCTGAAGATCCTGCGCGACGGACCGATCCACACCATCCGGGAGATTGAAGTATCGGCCCTCCTGGCCGGGGATTTCGAGACCTCCTACACGGCGGGTGACAACTCCAAGGTGGTCGCGACTGACACAATCAAGAACACGGTCAACGTCCTGGCCAAGCAACATCTGGCCGAGGACCTGGAGCGTTTTGCCGCTCTCGTGGGCGAGCATTTCGTCAGGCGCTATGAGCAGGTATCGGAAGCGACAATCGAGGTCGCGGAGCGCGCCTGGAACCGGCTCGAGGTCTCCGGCAAGCCGCATCCGCACACTTTCGAAGCCGGGAGCGAGGCGCGGCGTTTTGGGCGGGCGATTTGCCGCGCCGGCTCGAGTGAATTGAGCGCCGGTATTCGCGACCTCGTCATCCTGAAATCAACCGGGTCCGGTTTTGAAGGCTATCCGAAATGCGAATACACCACCCTGCCCGAGACAGCCGATCGCATTCTCGCCACCTCTTTTAGCGCGACCTGGCATTTCGCGGGTGTGCCGGCCAGCTATCGCACGACAGATGAGGCCATTCTGGCGGCGATGATCAAGGTCTTTGCGGAAAACTTCAGCCCCTCGGCGCAGACGACATTGTTTCAAATGGGGGAGGCGGCTTTCCAGGCTTGCGCGGAAATTTCGCGGATTGACCTGGCTATGCCTAACAAACACTGCCTGTTGATCAATCTCGCGCCCTTCGGACTGGAGAATAAGAACGAGGTTTTCGTTCCGACGGAAGAGCCGTTTGGCCTGATCGAGGCGAGCCTGTCGCGCGACCAATGATGACCGACGCGCTGCTCGACGAGTTGGTGGCCGCCCGGCAGGCGCGCAAACCCTGTGCACTCCTGACCGTCGCCGCGACCAAGGGCTCCGTTCCGCGGGCGGCCGGGGCCAAGATGCTCGTTTATCTCAACGGCCTGACGAGTGGAACGATCGGTGGCGGCAAATTTGAGGCGCTCGCAATCGAGGACGCGCTGGCCTGCCTGCGGGAGAAGCGAACTTTGCTCAAGACTTTTCCCTTGCGCGAAGGCGAGACTGATTCCTTTGGCGCAATCTGTGGCGGGGAAGCCACGATCCTGGTCGAGCCGCAGGTGCTGCGCGAAGCGCTTTTTGTCGTCGGTGCCGGTCACTGCGCGCAGGCGATTGTGCGCCTGGCGGTCGAGTGCGGTCTTTTCGTGCAGGCGATTGAAGATCGCACCGAGTTGCTCGACGCGCTCCCCGCCGGGGCAGCGCGGGTCACAGCCGCGAGAGCAGCGGAGTTCATTGCCAGCCGGCAATGGCTACCGGACGAGGCAATTGTGATCGTGAGCCGGAACTACGAACTGGATCGGGACGCGCTTGCCAGCGCCCTGCGCAATCCGGGCGCGGGCTACATCGGGATGATCGGGAGCACCCGGAAGGTGCGGCATGTCTTTGCACAACTGCGCGCCGAGGGTGTTACGGAAGAATCATTAGCTGAAGTCCATGCCCCGCTCGGGCTCGATATCGGGGCGGATGCGCCCTCCGAGATCGCAGTCAGCGCGCTGGCGGAAATATTAGCCGTCCTCAGAAAAAAGCGTCCCGAAAGCCTGCGCAACCGAATGAATAATACCGGCGCTACCTCGCCAAGCCTGGAAGAGGGAATAAAAGGCGTCCGGTCAGCAATTTAGATCGGCGGCCGCAAACCGATTCGGGCTCGAGAAAAAATGATCTCGACAAGAGGAAAAGAAATGAACAACAAGCATCCAGATGCTGTCTTAATTCCGATATTTAACCTTGTTAAGTAGTTGCGCTGATGCTACACCACGCATTCCACAAACGCCGGGAGTTCGAAATCCCCGGCAGTTTGTGCCCTCATTACATACCTTTCGACCTAATTCATGAGAACTTATATGGCCGCTGAAGATAGCGACACTGGGATAAAGATTTACCTGCGCGAGATCGGGCAGATCCCGCTCCTCACGCCGCAGCAGGAGATCGAGCTCGCCGCGAAAATCAAGAAAGGCGACAAGGAAGCTCGCGCCTTGATGATTCGCTCCAATTTGCGCCTCGTTGTCAAGATCGCGCACGATTACGCGAACCTTGGTTTGCCGCTGCTCGATCTCGTTTCTGAAGGCAACATCGGCTTGATGAAAGCCGTGGAGCGTTTCGATCCTGCGAAGGGCGGAAAGCTCAGCACCTATGCTGCCTGGTGGATCAAGCAATCGATCAAACGCGCTCTGGCCAACCAGAGCAAAACGATCCGGTTGCCCGTGCACCTTGTCGACAAAATTTCGAAGATGCGCCGGGTCTCGCTCCAGATGAGCGAGGAACTCGGCCGCGAACCGACCGATGACGAACTCGGCGAAGAAATTGGCATTGCCGCGGGCAAAGTCTCGCAGTTGAAGACCGTTTCGATTCGCCCGGCCTCGCTCGACGCGCCGATTAGCGACGATGACTCGACCGAGTTCGGCGAGATCGTGGGGGACGAGGAAGCGCAGACGCCATTCGAATTGCTGCGCGATAAAAATCTGCGCAACGAAGTCGGCGGCTTGCTCGACGTGCTTGACGACCGTGAGCGCAAAATCATCTTCTCGCGTTTCGGGCTCGACGGCGGCAAGCCGAAGACCCTCGAAGAAGTGGGCAAGAAATTTGGCGTGACGCGCGAGCGGATTCGCCAGTTGCAAAACATTGCCCTTTCGAAGTTGCGCCGCGCCCTGAGCAAAAAAGAGCGCCCGGTCGACGTCGAACTGACTGCGGACGTCTAAGGCGACCTTAGGCCTAACAAATTACAGCGCGCGGATGGAAACGTCCGCGCGCTTTTTGTAGACGTTCGCTCTGCGAAGCGCGGGGGTCAGCTTTGCGCTCGGATTCCGTTTCCGGCGGCGGGCACGCAGACCCGCGCTTCGGAGCGAAGCGTCTACAACCGGGGCGGAACGGCCAGCTCGAAGCCGGGCAGGTTGAGGGACAGGTTGGGATTGTAACAGGGATCATGCAGCAGCTCGAAGCCCCATTTTTGCTGCATAAAGGTGGCCTCGGTCACGAAATGGATCTGCTCCTTTTTCGTCGGCTGATGTCCGCGCGAGGCGGATTCGGCATGAATTAAATTCGCGAACGGCGTCCAAACATTGCGATAGCCAGCGGCGCGCAGGCGCAGGCAAAAATCGATGTCATTGAAACTGATCGACAGATTCTCTTCGTCGAACGGGCCGACATTATCGAAAACCTCTTTCCGGACGGCCAAACAGGCGCCGGTCACCGCCGAAATATTCTGCTGCAACTGGGCACGGCTGAAATAGCCGCCCCGCCCGCGCTTGAGGTGGGGAAAGGCGTGGCCGGCGACACCGCCGAGCCCCACGATCACGCCACCGTGTTGCAACGTGCCATCGGGGAACCAGAGGCGCGCCCCGACCGCGCCAACCGCGGGACGGGCCGCATGACTCACCATCTCGCGCAGCCAGCCGGGTTCGATTGCTTCGATATCGTTGTTCAAAAAGAGCAGGATTTCTCCGCCCGCCGCGGCGGCGCCTGCGTTCGTTAGGCGGCTGAAATTGTATGGGCCGTCGGCACGCAGGACGCGAGCTTCACCGCCGCGCTCCAGGGCCTGGAGGAAATCGAGCGTCTCCTTTTCCCGTGAGCCATTGTCGACGATGAGAAATTCATACTCCGCGTAGTCGGTCTTGGCGCGGATGCTCTCCAGGCAGCGCTGCAGGAGTTCCACCCGGTCGCGTATCGGGATAATGATCGAGACCGCCGGAACTCTTGCCCCTAACGAGTAGACGACTCGGTGCGCTTCCGGGTTGTCCGGATTCGCTTCCACCTTGCCCGCGATGTTCTGCCGTTCCAGATGCTCGGTAATGGCGCGGCGCGCGGCCTCGCGCGCATACGGTTTGGCGTCGGGCGCGGCGGCCACGCTTCCGGTCACCATCCGCCAATGATAAAGCACGCGCGGAATGTGGCGGATCTGGCGCGCCTCGAGCTGTTCCACGCAACGCAGGACAAGGTCGTAATCCTGCGAGCCTTCAAATCCTTCGCGGAACGCGCCGACCTGGCGCACCAGATCGGTCCGATAGAGACCGAGGTGGTTGACGAAGTTTTGCCCGAGGAACAATTCGGGATTCCAATCGGGTTTGAAATACGGACTGGAGCGCGCGTCGGCTTCGTCAATTTTGTCTTCGTCGGAATAGATGAGACCGGCGTCGGGATGCCGATCGAGTTCGAGCGCAAACTGGGCGAGCGCATCTTCCGCGAGCAGATCATCCTGATCCAAGAGCGCGCACCAGGAGCCGGTCGCGAGTTGCAGTGCGGAGTTGGTGCAGGCCGCGATGTGCCCGTTCTGCTCACGAAAAATCAATCTAATGCGCGGCTCGTCTGCGGCGGCCTGCTTCAGCCGCGATCGCACTTGCGGGTCGTCCGATGCATCATCCGCGATGCACAATTCCCAGCGTTCATAAATCTGGCGACGGACCGACGCGATGGCAGCTTCGAGCAGGTCCAGGTCCGGGTTGTAAACCGGGAGAAGAATCGAAACAAGCGGCTGCTCCTTGAGTTGACGGAGGTTTCTGCGCAGGGCGATGGGATCGATCCCGGCGAAACGCCGGAGCCATTCCTCGTAGGTCGGCGGCTTCTCCGGCGGCGGTATTTTCTTTTTAAAAAACTTCATCCGGACAACGCGCCGCGGTGGGCCGAGAGGGAGATCGCCTCATCGATCAACGCACGAAAATCGCGGCCGAAACGATCGAGCGTAAATTGCCGTTCGTAAGTCTCGCGCGCCCTCGCCCCGAGCTGCGGAATGAGTTCCGGGTTCTCGAGCAGACGGCGCAGGGCCGCGACGAGCGCCTCGGGAGATTCCGGCCTAACGAGCAAAGCGTCTTCGCCATCCACCAGAATTTCTAGGACGCCTCCAACGGTGGTGGCCACCAGGGCCTTGCCCAGGCTGAGCGCTTCCAGGATGACGACCGGCAGGGCTTCATCCCGCGAGGGCGAGACGATCACATCAGCGTTGCGCATCAATTCAATGGCGTCGGCGTGGTCGAGTGCGCCGGTCACCGAAAAATTCGTCAGCGGCGTGGCGATGCGGTCGACCTTTAGCCAAAAATCCGGATCGAGAATGCGGCCGGCGAGTTGAAAATCCGCCTTCTCCAACAACGCCGGTGGGAGCGAAAGCAAAGCTTCGGCAAAAATATCCTGCCCCTTGCGCGGCTCGATGCTGGCGAGGAGGACAAAACGCAAGCGCCGCCCGTTGGCCGGCTCACGCGGACTCACGCCGAGGTCGGGAATCGCATTGTGCAGTGCCTTGACCGGCCGATCCGTGAAGGGCCGATAAATTCGCGCCGTTCGCTCCGAAGGGGCGAGAATAAATTCCGCCAGCGGGAAGGCGGCGCGCAGCTCAGGGTCCTCGCGCAGATAATGTTCGCCGACCGAGCCGGGTTCGTGGATCCACCACAGGACCGGCACCTCTTCTTTTTTCAGCGCGGGGGCGACCGCCTTGCTGCGGATACTGTTGGCCACTACGCAATCGAAGTCGCGCGCGAATCGGGCGAAGGACGGATGGCCGCTCGCGACCAACGGGTCGATCACCACCGGCACCCCGAGTTCGAGCAATTTCTCTCGCAGGGGCCCGTCCCTTGGCGCCAGCACGACGACAAAAATGCCGTTCTCACGGCACCAGCGGGTAGCGTGCAAAAGCATGATCGGAGCGCCGGAGAGCGAGAGATCGTGCGAGACAAAAAGCAGGTCGGGCGCGGCGCCGACCGCCTGCGATCCCGGCCGCGCTGTGATCCGGATCGGCGTCGGCGAATCGGTGTGGAGCCAGTCCCGCATGTTGTCCGGAAAATAGGGATCGTGGGTGGTGAATTCCGGCCACCGTTTCAGGAGATAGAGCGAAGACTTGTCGCGTTCCGGAGGTTTTTCTTCGCTCCCGATCGAGACATGGCCGGCGTGATAGAGGGTCGCGAACGGCGTGTAAACGCAGCGCAACCCGGCCTCGCGGATCTTAAAGGAAAGGTCGACATCGGAATGCCCGATCGGTGTGTTGAGCGCGTCGAAGCCGCCGACGCGCAGAAAATCCTCGCGTCGCACCGCGAGACACGCGGCCGAGAGGGCGGCCACATTGCGGAGTGACTGCGCCAGGTTGAAGTGCTCGGTGGAATCGGCCGGACGCTGATGGAACGCGGTCCCGATCAAGCCGCGCACTCCCGTCACAAGCCCGGCGTGTTGGATTCTGCCCGTCTCGTAAAGAAGCTTCGGCGCGCCCGCGCCCACCTCGGGATTTTCGAGCGGCTCGATCAGGTTCTGCACCCAATCGGCCTGCACACTTTCCACATCGTCGTTGAAAAAGATGAGGCGCTCGCCGGTCGCGGCCTGCGCGCCGACGTTGCATTTATCGGAGAAATTGAAGGGCTTGTCGTAGGGCACGCAAAGCAGGGTCGCGCTCTCCGGTTGCAATTTTTGCAGCGGTTCGATGAGCCCGCTGTTGGTCACGATGACGATCTCGAGATCCGGGTAGCGGGTCTGGCGCGGCAATCTTTCGAGGCAACTTTGAGCGCGCGTCGGCGAATCGGTCGGAATAATGATCGAGACGCGTGGCCAGCTCGGCGGTTTGAGCCGGGCGCGGTTGGCCGTCGGATACTCAACAATCTCGGCCGGCAAATTGCGTCGTTCCATCGCCGCGCCGAGCGCCGCGAGATTGGTTTTGCGGGCGTCTGGTTTCCCGCCGGCCGACCCGGACGCTGGATGCTCGCGCCAATGATAAAGGACATACGGGAGATGCTCGATCGCGCGCGCCTGTTCGCTGGCGCGGAGTGCGAAATCGTAATCTTGCGAGAGATCGAATTCCTTTCGGAAATTGCCGACTCGATCGACCAGCACGCGGCGGTAAGCCGTGAGGTGACCGATATACATGAAAGAGAGGAGCAGTTCGGGACTCCACTCGGGTTTGAAAAACGGGGAATGCCGCCGGCCCCCCAGGTCGCAGCGATCTTCGTCGCTGTAAAAGATGTCGGCCTCCGGCGAAGCGAGGATCGCCCGGGTCAGCTCGTAGACCGCAAACGGCGCGAGCAAATCGTCGTGATCGATGCAGACAACGAATTCGCCCGCTGCCATCTCCAGGGCGCGATTCGTGTTTTCGGAAATGCCCAGATTTTCCTCCAGACGCACGGTGCGAATCCGCGGCTCGCGCGCGCTCCAGCGCTTGATGGTCTCGAGCGTCTCGGTCAGTGTCGAACCGCCATCGACCAGACAGACTTCCCAATTCGGCGCGCTCTGGGCGGCAATTGAGCTGAGCAATTCGTCGAGAAATTTTGCCGGCGGATCTTTCACCGGCAGAAGAAAACTGATCGTCGGAACATCCTGCCAAAGGGCGGCGACCCGGGTTTGTTCGGCGAGACCCGCTGCGTCAGGCTCATGTTCCTCCCGCCAGGCTGCATAACGATCGACTGATTTGGCCGGCTTGGCGGACGGCGTTTCGCCTTTAGTGGGGGGCGGAGGAGCGACCGGTGTCGCGCGGCGCAGACCGAAGTTGGCCGGAATGCGTTGGAGTTCCCGCGCGATGCGCGCTGCGAGTGGCCGCCGCGTTTTCGGAAGATCGCTTGGCGGGCGAAAACATTTGCCACCTTTGCGGCAGGCGCTCTTGGCGGCGGTCAGGATCCGCTTCTGTTCGCGCACCTGCTTTTTGAGTTGCTCGATCTGCTGTTTGCGCGACTCGCTTTCCGAAACCCAGTGGCGCAACTGTTCGTGTTGTCCATCCATCACCAGCTGCGCCTTGGCGCGGTCGCGCCCGAGTTCTTCAAAGCGCTTCTGCAGTTCGGCCTGGTCGCGCCGCAATTCTTCCAATTGCCGGCTTTGTTCGTCCATCTGCCGGCCCTGCTCATCCATGATCTCCTGCGCCGTCCAGCGATCTTCGAGGAGCGAATCGAGCCAGACTTGCCGTGCTGCGAGGGCGGCAAGTTGGCGCTGGCTCTCCTCGCTCTGCGCTTGCGCGGCGATGCGAGCCGCCGCCAACGCGTAGAGTTGCGCCACCGACTGCGACCTATGTAGAAGAGAAGGCTCTGCCCAAGAAGTCAGGCCAAGGCCAATTCCTGCCGGAAACTCCGCTCCCGGACGATCGCCTCGCCATTGACGCCACGCGTTCCGGGGAGCGTCAGGTCGATCCAACCCGATCCCATGAACAAGCACGACTCCGCCGGTAGAGATCGCCGAATTCCAGTTCTCGAGTTCCCCGCTAATCTCCGCTGCTCGTTCGCACTGATCGATCAGAAGCAGATCCACTTTTTGGTCGGCAAATTGTCGCGCCACCGTCGCCGAATCGTCCGGGGAAAACCGCGCCAGCCCGGCATAAACCTCGGCGGCGTAACGCTTCCCATTCTGCCACGCCTGATCGGCGTCTGGTTCTTCCCCCGCGGCCCCGCGCCAGATGGCGGTGCAGTCCGCCTCCAGGCCGTTTTCTCGCACCGCCTGGCAAAGAGTGAAGAAGGCTTCGCCGTTGCCGAAGCCTTCGACCACGATCCGGCGCGGCCGCCGGAGCGCGACCAGGTCGTAGAGGAGCGGGAGATGATGCCTGATCGGACCGCCGCGATAAAAACGGGGCTGAAAAGCGAGCAAACTGGGCAGATCCACGGGTGTGCTCACGGCCTTACTTCACCGGCCGCAACTGCACGCAATCGACCATTTCCTGGCCCGCCCGCGCATCGCTCAGGACGACCAGGTTGTCGTTAGGCCCGATCAAGTTCGCGGCGCGCAACCGTTCTTCGGCCGCTTCGATGGTCGCATTGGGATCGTCGATAAAATTGAGCAGAATGGGATAGACACCCCAGCAAATGCTGAGCTGGCGAAGAACGATTTCGTTAGGCGTGAAGGCGAAAATAGGGGCGTGCCCGGGCCGTAAATTGGAGACGTAGCGCGCCATCGTGCCGTGGTGGGTGAAGACGACGATCTTCGGACGATCGAGCGAATCGGCCAGCGCGATCGCGGCCGCGACCGTCTTCTGCCGGTCATCTTCGAGGAGCGCATCCTTCCCGTAACCGGCGCCGCCGCTGCGCTCGATCCGGAGGGCGACCCGGTCCAGGACTTCGACGCATTTCACTGGGTAACGGCCGATCGTGGTTTCGCCGGTCAGCATGATGGCGTCGGCCTGTTCGAAGACGGCGTTGGCCACATCGGTGACCTCCGCCCGGGTCGGGACTGGATTCTCGATCATCGATTCCAGCATCTGCGTCGCAACGATGACGGGTTTGCCGATGCGCAAACAACGCTTCACGATCCGGCGCTGGATGATCGGCAGTTCCTCCATCGGGCATTCGATGCCCAGATCACCGCGTGCCACCAGGATGATGTCGGCCGCACGGATCATC
>JACCZO010000144.1 GCA_013695925.1 Chthoniobacterales bacterium | reverse complement strand
GAGGAAATCATGATCCCGGTTTCGTATCGCGACGATCGCGCGAAGGTCGAGCAGATCCTCCTCGACGTCGCGCGGCGGCACACCGTCAACGTCAGTGAAGTCAGCCACGAAGCGCTGGAGACGATGCGGCGGCGTTACTTTGTCAACGACGCCGAGTTCGAACCGAAAGTTTATTACCGGATCACCGATAACTGGCTGGAATTGACTGTCCGCTTTGTGGTGAACGAGCGCGGCGTGCGCGGGGTCAAGGACCGGATGAACCGCGAGATCCTGGCTGGACTTGACGAAGCCGGTATCGGGATTGCCTCCGGCACCTACGAGATTGTCGGGCTGCCGCCGGTTCGGGTGGCGACGGAGAAAGTTCCCTCTTAGCCGCGGGAATTTGAATTACCGCAGAGGACGCAGAGTTCGCAGAAAAGGGGAGAGCAAATCGCTCTTTCTACTTTCCACATTTTACCTTCTACTTTCCCATGATCGTCGGCATCGACCTCGGCACCACCAACTCCCTCATCGGAGTGATGGAAGCGGGCTTCCCGATTCTGCTCGCCGACGACAATGGCTCCCGCCTCACTCCGTCCGTGGTCCATTTTCCGGAAGCGGGCGACCCGCTTGTCGGCGCCGCCGCCAGCCGGATGCGCGCCGTCGCGCCGGCGAGCACGGTTTATTCGGCCAAGCGTTTAATCGGCTTGCGCGGCGACGACGCGTCGGCGGCGGAGTTGCCATCCGATTACGAGATCGTTAGGCAAACGGGCCGGGCGCTGCGGGTTAGAGTGCGCGACCACGAGTATGCGCCCGAGGAAATCTCGGCGCTCGTTCTTGGCAAATTGAAGCGCGACGCCGAGGCGGCGCTCGATCAGCCGTTCACGCGCGCGGTCATCACGGTGCCCGCCTATTTCAACGACGCCCAACGCAACGCCACGAAAGCAGCAGGTGAAGCCGCCGGGTTCACCGTCGAGCGTATCATCAACGAGCCGACCGCCGCCGCGCTTGCCTACGGTCTCGATAAGCTCGCCGCGAAATCGAAAATCGCCGTTTATGATCTTGGCGGCGGCACCTTCGACATCTCCATCCTGGAATTGGACAACGGCGTCTTTCAGGTTCTTGCCACGAGCGGGAACACCCATCTCGGCGGCGACGACGTGGACGAGGCGCTGATTGCTGATTGCCAGTTGCCCATCGCCACCTGGCAGAAGCGCGAGCTGGTTATCGAAGCCAAGCATCGGCTCTCCACCGAGACGACCGTGCGAATCGATGCCCCTTTTGTCGCGGGACAAAATCTTACCTACGAGCTGACCCGTGAAAGGCTGGAGAAAATCGCCCGTCCCATCATTCAACGCACTCGCGCCCATTGCCTGCGCGCCCTGACCGATTCGAAACTCGCCGCCACGGACCTCGACGAAATCATCCTCGTCGGCGGCATGACCCGGATGCCGTTCGTCCGGCAATTTGTCGCCGAGCTGTTCGGGCGTGAGCCGAACATTTCGCAAAATCCGGACGAAGCCGTCGCGCTCGGGGCCACCATCCAGGCCGGCATCCTTTCCGGTGCGGTCCGCGATGTGGTTCTGCTCGACGTCACCCCTTTGTCGTTAGGCATCGAAACCTTCGGCGGCCTCATGAACGTCATCATCCCGCGCAACTCCACCATCCCGCTCAAGGCCGGCGAGATGTTTACCACCGCGGTCAACCAGCAGCGCGCGATGAAAATCAAAGTCCTGCAGGGCGAGCGCGAGATGGCGGCGGATAACTGGACGCTCGGCGAATTCGAAATCGAATTCCCGCCCGCGCCCAAGGGCGTTGCCCGGGTCGGGGTGCAATTCGAGATCGATGCCGATGGCATTCTCCAGGTCCTGGCCCGCGACACCAAAACCGGCCGCGAGAAGATCGTTGCCCTCACCAGCGCGGTCGACGTCTCCGACGAAGCCGTCGAAGCCATGATCGCAGACTCGCTCGAGCATGCTTTCGAAGACATGAGCGAGCGGGTCTGGACCGAGACGCGGCTCAAGGCCGAAGAAATGCTGGGCGCGGTCGAAAAAGCCTTTCAGCTCGCTGGCGATCGCCTGCCAGCCGAGCAAAAACAACAGATCACCGGCCTAACGAGCAAAGTTCGAGAAGCCATCGCGAGCCACGAAACCGCGCGCCTGAAAGCCGCCAACGCCGCCCTCGACGACGCTACCCAGGAATTAGCCGCCCTCATCGTCGAGCAAGCCATGACAACCAAATTGTAGGGCAGGCGCTCCGCCTGCCTTGAAGGGAGGTGCGCCGTCGCGTCCGGTATTGGGTTCAATCCAACGGGCTCTTCACCCCGATGCCCGGCTTGTTCAGCACATGGGTATAAATCATCGTCGTGCTCACATCCTTTACCCCGTGAGATAGTTTCGCAGTCGGTTTTTGATATAGCGTTTGTCCCAGGCGGTTTTCAGATACTTCTCGCGCTGAGTGGCATCAGCCTGGTTAAGGCAGCCCTCCCAAGAGATGAGCTCGAACGGAATTCGGAGGCGAGTCGACAAAACCATGCCCTTATTGTGGGCTTCGAGCCGGGCGCCGCCGTCGCTGCCTCGTTCGTTTCAATCGAGCGGGCTCTTCACTCCGAGGCCCGGCTTATTCAGCACATGGGTATAAATCATGGTCGTTGACACATCCTTGTGCCCAAGCAATTCCTGGACGGTGCGAATGTCGTAGCCATTCTCAAGCAGGTGCGTGGCGAAGGAATGTCGCAACGTATGGCAGGTGGCCGGCTTGGCACTCTCCGCAGCGCGCACTGCTTTTTTCACTGCCACCTGAAGGACATTTTCATCAATATGATGGCGCCGGCGCTCACCGCCGCGCGGATCCCTCGAAAGGCGCGACGACGGAAAGACCCACTGCCACGCCCACTCCCTCGCCGCGTTGGGATATTTCCTGGCCAACGCACCCGGCAGATAGACGCTTCCGAAGCCCTCTTCCACATCCTCCTCGTGCTGCGCTTTCATCTTTTGTAAATGTCGCTCCAGCCCGGCGGCCAGATTCAAGGGCAACATCGTCACTCGATCCTTCGCTCCCTTCCCATCGCGGACCGTGATCCGCGCATAGCCAAAATCGAGATCTTTGACCCGTAGCCGGACGCATTCCATCAGGCGCAGGCCGCTTCCGTAGAGCAGGCCGGCCATCAGCCGCGGCGTGCCATGCAGATGGTGAAAGATCTTGTGCACCTCGTCCCGCGTCAGCACCACCGGGAGACGCTTCGGTTTGGTCGCCCGCTCCACCCCAGCAAGCCAGCCGATCTCGCTCTTCAGCACCTCCTTGTAGAGGAATAGGAGCGCACTCAGTGCCTGATTCTGAGTCGAGGCGGCAACGTTTCGATCCCGCGCCAGGTGGGTCAGGAAGGCCGTCACCTCCGCTTCGGCCATCTCGCGCGGGTGCCGCTTGCCGTGGAAGAGAATGAACCGGGTTATCCAATCGCAATAGCAACGCTCGGTCCGCAGGCTGTAGTGCCGTAGGCGCATCACGTCGCACACCTGCTCGAGGAGTTTTTTTGGCTTGCCTAGGGCGGCGAGAGCGTTCAGGCTCTGGGACATGCGCCACGCTATCACGAGCGGCAGCCCCCAGAGCAAGCGGATTATACAGATTTTATCTGCCTTTAATTGCAGATATTTGGGGCCGAATTCTCGTTGGGCGTCATAGCAACGCGCCCTCTAATTCGTGCGCGATACGGGCGCACGCGGTTGCGTAGTGTGCGGCATCCCGCTCGATGCCGATGAAATTGCGGTGCAGGCGCACAGCGGACACGCCGGTTGACCCACTGCCCATGAATGGGTCGCAGACGGTTTCACCCTCCGCACTGAATTGGTTGATGAGCGCACCCATGAGCTTGAGCGGCTTCGCGCAGATGTGG
>JACCZO010000142.1 GCA_013695925.1 Chthoniobacterales bacterium | reverse complement strand
CCCTAACGCCTACCCCTACGCCAACTGCGACTCCAACGCCAACGCCGACCCCCGCAGAACCCACCTTGGGTAATATCTCCACTCGCGGTGATGTCGAAACCGCCGATAACGTCCTGATCGGCGGCTTTATTATTAGCGGCACGGCATCGAAGAACGTCCTCGTGCGGGCGATTGGCCCGTCGCTAACCGACTTCGGTGTGGCCGGCGCGCTGCCAGACCCGACCCTTGAGTTACATCACCCGGACGCGATGGGTCACGACCAAATCCTCGCTACGAACGACAACTGGATGGACGCCTTGAACAAACAAGAGATCATCGATAGCACGCTCGCGCCGACTAACGATCTTGAGTCGGCCATTCTCATGGATAACCTCGATCCCGGCTCTTACACCGCGATTGTGCGCGGGGCTAATAATACGACGGGCATTGGATTGGTCGAAGCCTATGACCTCCAGGCCACAGGCGCGTCAGTCCTGGGCAATATCTCCACCCGCGGCCTGGTAGGGACGGGGGATAAGGTCATGATCGGTGGTATTATTATGGTAGGCGATGGTTCGCAGGACGTGCTCGTGCGGGCGATTGGTCCGTCGTTGACCGACTTCGGTGTGACCGGCGCCCTGGCAGACCCAGTCATCGAGTTACACGACCCACAAGGAGCTCTCATCGAAACAAACGACGACTGGAAAACCAAGTCTGACGGCAGTAGTCAGCAAGCGGAGATCGAAGCCACAGGCATTCCACCGACTAACGATGCAGAATCGGCGATTCTGGTGACGCTCGATCCGGGCGCCTATACCGCCATCGTAACCGGCAAGAATAACACTACGGGCGTTGTTTTGGTCGAAGCCTATCAGGTGGATTGAGGTGCGAGTCCGAAGCGATATACGGACGTATCCTCGAATTACGCGGATCAGGGGCTCTATATGCGGGCCGCTCTGATTTTGATCGCCATCGGCATCGTGCAGGGGACGAAGGGGCCACGTCTAAACACTTTGACATTTCTGTTGCAACGCTTGGAGCGGTTGGCGAAGACGGCCTGCCGCGTCACTCCTCTCGGTTCGGCGCACTCGCTGCGCCACCGCCGCGTAATCCACTCCGCCAAACATCTGGCCGATTTCGCGGTAGCTCAGGTCACTCAACCGCCGCAAGAGCGTCATCGCCACGCCGCGTTCTTCCGACCACTTGTTCCGGCCAGACAACGCCGTCTCCCGGAAAGCTAAAGAGCCTACGCGCGGCGCGCAATGGAGAAGTCAGTATAACGGCTCCTTAGGGCACAACCGCATCCTTTCCGCCATCGGTAGGGCGAGACTCTGTCGAGCCGGAGGGCAACGGGCTTCTTCGCCGCCGAGCGCACTCCCCGGCTCGACAGAGTCTCGCCCTACCAAGCCGGAGTCTCGCCCTACCGGGCCGGGGTAGACGCCCCCGGTTACAACCTGGTGCGGCCGGACAAGGCCCGGTAGAGCGTTAGTTCGTCGGCCGACTCCAGGCCGCCGCCAGCGGGCAGGCCGTGCGCGATGCGGGTGAGCGTGACCGGATATTTTTTTAAGAGCTCAACGAGGTAATTGGTCGTCGCCTCTCCTTCCACGTCCGCGGCGAGGGCAAAAATGATTTCGCCAGGCGATTCCTTTTCCACCCGCTCGAGGAGGGAAGCGATGCGGAGGTCCTCCGGCGCGACGCGGTCGAGCGGCGAGATGCGCCCGCCTAACGAATGGTAACGGCCGCGATACGCACTCGTTTTTTCCAGGGGCAGAATATCGGTCGGTTGCTCGACAACGCAGAGCAGCTCGCGTGCGCGCGATTCATCGGCGCAAATCTCGCAAAGCTCGGCCGTCGCGAAAAAACCGCATTGCACGCAGGGATGAACCGCTGCCCGCGTCTCGCCGATGGCGCGTGCGATGCCTTCCGGCTGCTGCTCGCGCGCCTGCACCATCCAGAGAGCAATCCGCTCGGCGGAGCGCGGGCCGACGCCCGGCATTTGGCGTAATTGCGCAATCAGCTCGCGCAACGCGACCGGGTATTCGGTTCGTTTCAAAGCGGGACAAGCGGTTCGGATCCCGGCGCGGGCTCGGTGGCCATTTGCCGGCAGAGCGGCTCGAGCCGCCGCAAATACCATTGCAGGGGACGGTCGGGCGCGCCGTTCTCGGCCCGGGCCCGGTTGAATTCCGCCCAGGCTTCGTTCCAGCGCCGCGCGCGAAAATAGACAATCCCGGTCCAGAACCGGTCGCGCCGCGCGATTTCTTCAGCGGTCGCCTTTTCCACCAGGGAGAGCAGTTCGTAAACCTCGATCCGATCGTGCAGCTCAGCGCTGCGCAGAAAATCGATCGGGCGAGCCACGATTTCCTTCCCGGCTGCGCTGTAGGTGCGCGGGCCGAGCAGGATTTCCGAACCGTAGATTTGATTGGCCCGGGCCAGGCGTCGTGCCACTTCGAGCGGCTCGCCCGCGATGATAAAATCGCCGTGCGGTGCATCCTCCGGGAGCGAGGTGACGAGGGTCCCGGAACTGATTCCGATCCGGAGATCAATCTTGCCTAACGACTTGGGCCGCGAGGAGGCGGCGCGGTGAAATTCATCCCGGAAGGCAAGCGCGGCGCGCGTCGCTTCCGTCGCGTGGCTCGGACTCTGATTCGGAAAACCGAAGAGGACGCGAATCCCTTCGCCATCGGCCGCCTGCAGGTAGCCTCCCTCGCGCAGGAAACATTGGTGCGCGCAGTCGATGAACTCAGCGGTCAACTGCGCCCAGGCAGCCGCCGGGAGGTCGTCGATCAGTTCGGCTTCGTTGGCGATCTCGCAAAAAACCGAGCTCGCCGCGCGCGCGCCCGGCTGCGACAGATCGAGCGGATCGCTTTCCGTTAGGCGATCGAGGGCTTTCTGGCCGAGTCGACCGGTGAAAGCGCGCGCGGCGGTCCGTCGCCGCCGGCGGTCGCCGGTGGCGTTGAGGCCGAGCGAGAGAAGCGTGGCGACGCTCGCGGCGCAGAGCAGCGGGAGCGGTGGAAAGGAAATTTGCAGGGCGTGCAGCACCCAGGCGGCACCGATCAATTCGATCGCGAGGAGAACGAAGAGGACGGCCTGGCGGGCGAGACCCGCGACCTGCAAGGCCGTCCAGGCGACTGCGAAACTGAGGAGAATGAGAAAGAGAAAATAACCGAAACCGACGATGCCGTTAGGCGGAAGCGCATCGGCCCTGGCCAAAGCGACGGTGGCGGGAGCTAACACTCCGCTCAGTTGCACGGCGAGGCCGAGCCCCGCGGAAACCGCACCGATCCAGAATGTTCCGAGGAGCGCGCGCTTCATTCCGCCGGGCGATCACCGCCCGGGCCGTAGGATTGCAGGACCAGTTCGCTCAGGAATTTATCCGGCGCGTCGATCGCCGCCCGGTCGAGCACGAACTTTTGCTTGCCCTTGTTTTTTTTGATCAGGCTGAGACCGAATTGAAAATCCTTAAACAGATGCGCGCAGAGATCGTTCATCTTCATCCGCTCGGCGACCGCACGCTCGACCAGCCGGCGGAGCGCGGAATCATCGAACCCGAACTCGACGCCGTGCTCGCGCGAGAATTGGTCGGCGAATTTCTGCGCCTCAAGCCGGAGCGTTTCTTTCTCTTGCTGCTGCCCTTGCGCCATCAAGCGCTCGAGGACGCGCCGCGGTTCGCGGACGAGTTCTTCGGTCACCCGTAACTGGGTGAGGCCGGAGCCGGCGAGGTAGTATTTGTAATCGCGGAACAATTTCTCCCAGACGGTGAGGAGCCCGCGAGCGCCGGTTTTCTCCAAAGCAGCCGCGCTGGCCATGAGGAGCAACGCCTCATCCTCGAAACTGATCTCGATCCCGTAGGCGCGGAAGGCCCGCTCGTATTGCCGAAGGATGCTGCCCTCCGAAAACTTCATGATTTTGAAAAGATCATCCGCCGTCAGTTCCTCACAGACGACCCGCACCGGAAGACGGCCGATAAACTCCGGCTCAAAACCGTACTCGACGAAATCCTGAGTCCCGACCTGCTGGAAAATTTCGTTATCGAGCACCTTCACGGGCCCGGCCTTGAACCCGATCTGGCCCTGGGCAAGACGCTTCGAGACCTGTGTTTTCAAGCGCTCGAAGGCGCCGCTCACGACAAACAAAATATGGCGCGTGCTGATCGTTTCTCGTTTCGTTTTGCCGCGCTTCTGGAATTCAAAGGCGGCCTGGAGTTGCCCCTGCAGATCGTTCGCGCTCCGCAACGGCACCTCGGTTTCTTCCATTAACTTGAGGAGCGTGGTTTGCACGCCGCGTCCGCTGACATCGCGGCCGTGCATGTTGGAAGCCGCGGCCAACTTGTCGACTTCATCGATGTAAATGATCCCAAACTGCGCGAGAGCGACGTCGCCGTCGGCTTTCTGGACCAGTTCCCTGACGAGATCCTCGACATCGCCGCCGACATAGCCGGTCTCGCTGAACTTGGTCGCGTCGGCTTTGACGAACGGCACCTTAATCAGATCTGCGATGTGCTTGATGAGGTAGGTTTTTCCCACCCCGGTGGGCCCGACGAGAATGACGTTTTGTTTTGCGTACTCGGTTTCCTCAGCGCGGACGGCGTCTTCGTTCTCCAGCTGGCGGATGTAATTGACGTGGTTGTAATGGTCGCAGACCGCGATCGAGAGGACTTTCTTCGCTTCGTCCTGCTTGATCACGAAGCGGTCGAGATGGGCCTTGATGTCGCGCGGCAGAAAATCAAAAACGAAATGGTCGCCGCTTTGCGGGACCGGCTTTTCGTCGTCGCCTTCTTCCGCGCGCTCCGGTTGCGCAAAGGTCGCGAAGGAGACTTTATCGCCGAAATTCGATTTCATGAACTCGGAGAGCTTGCTCTGCAGTTCTTCAGGCGTTGGGAATGGCGGGTTTTGATTCAATGGACCAAAACCTAACATCCCCATCCGGCATGTAAAATTAGGAGCCCATAAGCGGGTCGTTCCGCTCGGTAGGGCGAGACTCCGTCGAGCCGGGGGGAAGATAATCTCTCTGTCGCGGCGCGTATTCCCAAGCTCGACAGAGTCTCGCCCTACCGGGTGCGGCAAAAACGCCGATCGGAGCGCCCCGCGGCGGTGCAACTCCTTGCATTTGCGCTGCAACTGTGCTCAGTGGAATGCCGCTTTGGCAGGTTCGTTGCGCACAACGCGCACCGCTGCCACGCACACCAATTAGCCCATGATACTTTTGACTCTTCTCGCTCAGGCCGCGCCGGCTGCTCCCGGTGCCGCTGCTCCAAATCCGCTCGCCTCGTTCATCCCCATCATTCTGATTTTTATCATTATGTATTTTGTCCTCTTCCGGCCCCAGATGCGGCGTCAAAAGGAACTGCGGGCCCTCGTCTCCGCCCTCAAAACGGGCGACCGGGTCGTAACCGCCTCCGGCATTCACGGCATGATCACCAACGTCAAGGACACGACCGTGACGGTGAAAGTGGCGGACAACGTGAAAATCGAGATGGAGAAATCAGCCGTCGCAAGCGTGCTGAAGGAATAGTATGAGCCCAGCGCTGACTTTCGTCATCGGGCTCTTGATGCTCGTCCTTTTTGGCTGGTATTTCGCAACCGATCTCGGGCCGCGCAAGCGGCTTATCGCCACCGTTCTGATGGGCCTGCTGGTGGTTTTCAGCCTCGTAACCATTTGGCCGCCGGAGAAAAAGATCCAGCTCGGCCTCGATATCCGGGGCGGCACGTCATTCCTGATCCGCCTTGTCCCAACCGAAGCCGACCGCGCCCCGACACAAAACAACCTCGAGCAAGCGGTCGAAGTGATCCGGAAACGGGTCGATTACTTCGGTGGCGGCGAGCCCGTGATCAGCCCGGTCGGGACGGACCGGATCCTGGTGCAAATCCCGGGTCTCGATCCCGCAAAAATCGTCGAGGCGCGGCAGCAACTCTCGCAGGTCGCGAAACTGGAGTTCCGGCTGGTGTATCCGGATGACGGCGCGCGCCTGCGGGCGATCGATGCCGGGACGGAAGTCATTCCGCCTGAATATCGGATCGAAACTTACAAAATGGAGCCGCGAAAAGAGGGCGAAAAGCCGATCGAAGAGCGGTTGCTGGTGAAAAAGAAAGCCGATCTCGGGGGCGACCGGGTGACCGGGTCCAGCGCCTACTACGGGAATGATGGCTGGACCGTCCAGCTCAAATTCGACGGTGAAGGGGCGAAGAAATTTGGCCAGATCACAGAGGCAAATGTCGGCCATCGTTTTGCCATCGTGCTCGACAACGTGATCCAATCGGCCCCGAGCATTCGCACCGCGATTTACGGCGGCGACGCGATCATCACCGGAAATTTCAGCGAACAGGAAGCGCGCGGCCTCGCCAGCGTGCTGGAGAATCCCCTGGAGACGCCGGTCAGTGTCGAGGAAGAGCGCAGTGTCTCGCCGACGCTGGGCGCCGACTCGGTCCGAAGCAGCATTCTGGCCGGCCTGGTCGGTCTGCTGATTACGATGGTCGGCGTCCTCCTCTACTACCGTCTGCTCGGGCTGGTCGCCAACCTCGTGCTTCTGATCAATCTGGTGTTGCTGATCGGTGCGCTGACGATGTTTAACTTCGTCCTCACTCTGCCCGGAGTCGCGGGCATTATCCTCACCATCGGCATGGCGGTGGACGCCAACGTCCTGATCTATGAGCGATTGCGGGAAGAGCTGGCGCTCGGCAAATCGCTCAAGACGGCCATGCAAGCGGGCTATGACAAGGCCTTCAGCTCCATTCTGGACGCGAATGTGACGACCGTTATCACCGCCGTGATTCTGTTCTGGAAAGCGACCGGCCCGGTGAAGGGATTCGCCATTTCCCTGACCCTCGGAATCGTGTCCTCGATGTTCGCGGTGCTGATCTTTGGCAAGAGCCTGACGGGCTGGCTGGTGGATACGAACCGGGTCGAGAAGATACGGATGCGGCAGCTTTTTTCGCTCAGGAATTACGATTTCATGCGCCGGGGATTGGTCGCGACGATCTGCTCCCTCGTTTTGTTGGCGATCGGGGCCGGCGTTTTTATCGCTCGCGGCGAGCGCAACTTCGGCGTCGACTTCCGCGGGGGCGATTTGCTTACCCTGAGCACAAGCCGGCCAATCTCGGTCGGGCAGGTGCGCCAGGCTCTCGAGCCGCTTAAAATCGCCGACGCTTCCATTCAGCAATCGCTCCAGGCGGACAGGAATTACATTTCCATCCGCAGCCCGATCAAGACGAGTGAGGCGATCCAGACTCAGCTCGCCAAAGCGCTGCCGGACGCGGGCCTCAAGACCGAAGGCTCCGAACGCGTCGGCGCCCTGGTCGGCGGCGAGCTGGCCAGAAATTCCATCTGGGCGCTCGTGCTGGGCCTGGTCGGGATTCTGATCTACGTCACTTTTCGCTTCGAGCTTTCCTTTGCCATCGGAGCCATTTTCGCCGTTCTGCACGACGTTCTGATGACCATCGGGATTTTTGCGCTGATGGGCCGCGAGCTCACCCTCACTCTCGTCGGCGCCATCCTGACGATTGCCGGATACTCCATCAACGACACGATCGTGGTCTTCGACCGCATCCGCGAGGGCCTGGCCAGCGGGAAGCGTGGCACAGTGGAGCAGATCATGAACGAAAGCATCAATCAGACGCTGAGCCGGACCGTGCTCACAGGCGGGGCCACCTTGATTCCGATTTTCTGCCTTTACCTTTTTGGCGGCGCGGTGCTGCGTGACTTCGCACTCGCGATCCTCATCGGCATCCTGGTCGGAACCTACTCGTCTGTCTTCATCGCTTCGCCGATTGTTCTCTGGTGGACACGGTTCCGGGGCGGGACGACAAGCAGTTTGCGGCGGGAAGTCACCCAGAAAACCTCGGTGACCACGCCCGCAGCCACCTCCTAAACGCGCAGTTGACGCTGGGGGAGCGGAGCCTTAGGATCGCTCGCCCCGCGGGGTTCGGATTTGTTAAATTTCAATAGATTAGGAGCAAAAAACGCAATGCCAGAAGTGATCGTACGTAAAGGTGAGCCGGTCGACCGGGCCCTGAAACGGCTTAAAAACAAGCTGGATGCGGAAGGGATTTTGGAAGAAGTGCGCCGCCTGCGTGCCTTCGAAACGCCTTCTCAAAAAACCCGTCGGAAGGCGAAAGCCAACGCAAAACGGGGCCGCGCGAAGTTTCGTTTCAATCCGTCGTAAGAGCCCTCGACAGAACTGTTTAACTGCAGAGGACGCTGGGAGCTCCGAGGACTGAAACTCGGATTACTCTCCGCGTCCTCTGCGTTTTTTGGCCCCTAGTTCGGCACATTCGAGCCGCGGGTGGTGGTCCGCAGGCTGTTGAAGCGCGATTTCCAGCTTCCGCCACGATAAACCCGCTTCGCCCCCGGAAGCCCCTCCGCGCGGGTCGACCTTCGGTGTGCCACGGTACTCTCGATGAAGTCGAGACACCACTCCCAGACGTTTCCCGCCATGTCTTCCATCCCAAACGGGCTGGCGTCGAGGGGAAATGATCCGACCGGCGAGCTTTCCGCGAAGCCGTCGCTGATCTCGTTATCGCGCCAGGCAAAAGCGGTATTGCAGTCGGCGAAATTTGCCAGGTCGCCACGCCCTTCCTGGTTTCCCCAGGGATTGCAGCCATCGTTCCCCGGCACGGCGTATTCCCATTCCGCCTCGCTCGGCCAATCAATGCGGTCAGGCCGGACGGCTCGGGTCGGCGCGCCGCCAAGGTGGCGTGACCGCTTCCGCACTCAACTCGTGCATCGTCGCTCCAAAATCACAACCGATCTCAATCGCCTGCTCTATTTCCCTCAACTCTTGCTAAAGTGGCGAACAATCGCCTCGACCAAACCCGGAATGTCGTGCCGCCGTGCTTCAACTGCGATCGTTAGGCCGCGATCCCGCGCCGTTTTTGAAGTGATCGGGCCGATGCTCGCGACCTCCATCCCCGCCGGCCAGGCCAGGCCAAGCGCGAGGAAATTCTCGACTGTCGATGAGCTGGTAAACGTGATCATATCCGCTCCCTCCGCGACCAGCCGCGATCTTGCTTCTGTCCGATCGCCGGTTTCAGCGACAGTTCGGTAGGCAGCAGCAACATCTACGATGGCCCCGAGGGCTCCGAGCTCCCTTGGTAGCAGGTCCCGCGCCTCTTCCGCTCGCGCAATCAGAATCCGAAGATTTTCAATGTCACCTTGCTTCTTGAACGCGCGCACCACCGCCTCGGCCACAAATTCGTCCGGCTGCAGATCCACCTTGAGATGAAAGTCGCGCACCCGTTGCGCGGTGGCTGGCCCGATCGCGGCGATCCGCGCGCCACCGATTTCGCGCGCGTCGCCATAGAGCTTGTAAAACATTTCAAAAAACGCCGTCACGCCGTTCGGGCTGGTAAAAACAATCCAGTCGTAGCCGTGCGCATCCTGCACCAGCTCGGCAAAGGCGCGCCGATCGGAGGGCGGCTCGATCCGGATCGTCGCCAACTCGATTACCTCCGCGCCGAGGTTGCGCAGTTGGTCGCTCAAGGCGCCAGCCTGTTTGCGGGTGCGCGTGACCACGATCCGCTTCCCGGCCAACGGTCGCGCCTCGTGCCAGGCGAGCTCCTTGCCTAACGACACCACCTCGCCGAAAATCGCGACCGCTGGCGGCGCGAAGTCAGTATCCGCCACCTGTTGCGCAATGCTCTGGAGCGTTCCGTGCAGGACCTTCTGCCGGCCGGTCGTGCCCCACCGCACCAGCGCCACCGGCAGATCGGCGCGGACGCCATGCTCGCGCATTTTTTGGGCGATCGCATCGATACGCTCCACCCCCATCAGCATCACCTGAGTCCCACCGATTTTTGCGAGCGCTTCGAAATCAATCGAGCTCTCCGTTTTCTCCGGATCTTCGTGGCCGGTGAAAAAAGTCACGTGCGAAGTCAGGCCACGATGCGTGACCGGAATGCCGGCGTAGGCCGGGGCGGCGATCGCGGAAGTGACGCCCGGCACGACTTCAAACGGGATGGCGGCGGCCCCCAGGGCCTGCGCCTCTTCCCCTCCCCGCCCAAAAAGAAACGGGTCGCCGCCCTTCAGCCTAACGACCTGTTTGCTGCGCGCTTTCTCGACCAGGAGGGCATTGATCTCGTTTTGCTTCAGGGTATGCGCGCCGGCTTTTTTCCCGACGTAAATCAGCTCGGCCGATTCCGGTGCCCACTGCAGCATCTCGGGATTGCACAGGTAATCGTAAACCACCACGTCGGCCCGTTCGATCAGCTGCCTGGCCCGCAAAGTCACCAGCCCAAGGTCGCCCGGGCCCGCGCCGACCAGGTAACAACGGCCGGGTTCAGTTTTAGTTGCCATAAAGTTTGTCCATCAACTCCGCGGCCAGCCTCTCCGGTTGAGCGCTTGCGCCGGCAGCGACACCCGCGCGCGGCGCCGAAACTCCTTCCTCAAACACCTGCGCCTGAAGCCGCAATCTCCCATCGATCAGGCGCGCGTGCACCCCGACCGGCGAATCGCAATCGCCGTCCAAAAGCCGTAAAAATTCCCGCTCCGCCCGGAGACAAATCCGGGCCGGTTCGTCATCTATCGCTTTGAGCAGTCGCCGCACGCGTTCATCATCGCGCCGCGCCTGCAGCGCGATCACACCCTGGCCGCCGGCCGGGACGAAGTCGTCGGGTGAAAGAATCTCCGCATTGTAGGGCGACCGCTCCGGTTGCCCAGGCTCGTCTTCCATCCCGGGCAGGCGGAGCGCCCGCCCTACAATGCTCATCCCGAGCCGTTCGAGTCCGGCCTGAGCCAGGATGATCCCGCTCCAGTTTTCGTTTTCGCGCAGCTTGCGCAGCCGCGTCGGCACGTTGCCGCGCAAGTCCGTCACCTCGAGGTCAGGGCGTTTCCAGCGGAGTTGTCGCTGGCGACGGATGCTCCCGGTCGCGATCAATGCGCCTTCCGGCAATGTCATTAGGCGAAGTCCGTTGCGGGCAATCAAGACGTCGCCGGTCGGGCCGCGCGGGAGAACGCCGGCAATCTCCAATTCCTCCATCGCCTCGCTGGGCAGGTCCTTCGCGCTATGCACCGCAAGATCGATTCGCCTAACGAGAAGCTGTTGCTCGATCTCCCGCGTAAACATTCCTTTGCGCCCCGCTTTGCGATCCACCGGCAGCGGAGCCCCGCCTTCGTCGCCGCTGGTGCGAATGATTTCACGCGCCATTTCCAGATCAGGCCAGGCCTGCAGCAAGGCCTGCTCGACCATGCTCACCTGCGCCAGGGCCAGATCGCTCCCGCGCGACCCGAGCACAATTTTGCCCGACGCTCCCACTCAGCTTTCCGAGACGCGCAACGCCGGGTCACCCAGTTGAGGCGAATTCGATCCTCGTTCCCGCGCCGAGACGAACCAGCCGCTAAAATCGTCGACATGCCGCGCGATGATCTCCTCCCCAGCCGCGATCTGTTGCCGGCGCAGGTCGAGCGATTGCTGCGCGATCGATCGCAGTGAGTCGATGTCGTAAAGAAATACCCCTTCCATTTCGTTCACGTCGGGCGCCACGTCGCGCGGGACCGCGATGTCGATTATGAAGAGCGGCCGGTCGAGCCGGTCGTGCAGGAGAGGGGCCAGTTTTTCGCGCGTCACGAGCGGGGTGGCGGCGGCGGTCGAGGAAATCAGGATGTCGACCTCGCGGCAGTGGCTCTCCCAATCCTCCATCGCCACCGCTCGACCCTCGATCAACGCGGCGAGCGCGACCGCGCGCTCGGGCGAACGATTTGTCACTCGAATGTCGCGCACTCCTCGTTTCACGAGAGCGCGCGCCGTCCGTTCGCTCGCTTCCCCGGCGCCGAGCAGGAGTACTTTGCGGGTTACGAAATGGCCGAAAATTTGTTCCGCCAAATCCACCGCGACCGACCCGATGGAGACCGCCCCGCGCGTGATTCCCGTTTTTGTCCGCACCTGCTTCGCCACCCGAAAGGCCCGCTGGAAAAGACGATGCAGAAGCGGGCCGGCCGCGCCCGATTCGCGCGCCGCGGCGTAAGCTTTCTTGACCTGGCCAAGGATCTCAGTTTCGCCGATTACCATCGAGTCGAGCCCGGACGCGACCCGAAAAAGATGCTGCACGCACTGCTGCGCTTCGTGGCGATAAAAAGCTTCTATTTCATCGTCCTCCGCCATCATTCCCTCGGCCAGCAGGCATTGCGCGATCCGCTGGGTCGGGATCGGCTGCTCGGAAGCGGCATAAACCTCGACCCGGTTGCAGGTGGTAAGAAAAATCGCCTCCGAACAGCCCAACGCTTCTCGCAAGATGCGATCGATCGCGGCATGGCCGATGAAGCGCTCACGCGTTTCCACGTTGGCGGTGTGATGGCTGAGGCCGACGCAGAAGAGATTCATCAGAGAGAATGGGTCTGGGAAAGAAACGTAATGCCCCAGAGGAGGGTGAGCGCCGCGCTGAAGGCCACCACGCAGAGCGTCGCGATCCGGCGCGGCGCGGTCGTGCCGAGGTGACGGGCGAGCAGGATGGCGGCATAGAAGATCCACACCCCTAACGACCAGGCGATTTTCACATAGGGCAGCGGCTGCCCGGTGAGGAAGCCGGCCGCAATCCCAAAAGTAAGGAGCACAAAACCGAGCCAGAGCAGCCGAGTAATCGCTGCAAAGAGATCGGTCAGCGGCGGGAAATGGTAAAAGAGCGAGTTGATCTGGCGCGACTTGAGCTGGCGTTCCTGCAGGAGGTACATGAGCCCGGCGACACAGGCGAGGGCAAAGGCCCCGTAGGCAATGAGCGAGACGGAGGCATGCATTTCCAGCCAGGGCGACGGCGAAGCGACCCGCGGATGCGGAACGTCGATCGGCGAGAGCAAAGCAAAAGCCTGCAGCCCGAAAACGAACGGTGCGGTGAACGCTCCCATGAGCGAGAGGCGGTAGGCCGGCCCGATGAGCAGATAGATGAGAGAGACCGACCAGGCGAGGAAGATAAAGACCTCGAACAGATTGGTCAGCGGGCAACGCCCGAGCGCGTGGCCGCGCACGGTAAGGAAAGCCGTCTGGCAAACAAATCCAAGGGCGATGGCGGAGAAATTAAAACCCGCCGCGCGGTAGCGCCGAGCCTTGATCGCGACCGTCGTCCAGACCATGGCAAGGAAAAAAAAGAGCGTTGAGATGATCAGGAGCCCACGATCCATGCGCGCCCAAAATAAGAGGTCGACCAGCGCTTGGCAATTACGCCCGGGCTTGGTTCCTGCTTTTGGAGCCAGACGCAATGAAACCGCGGGCGCAAACCGGGCAGGCAAAACGTGCATCGCCCGACGAAATCAAGGGCCTCGAGCGCGCCCTCGACGAGGCCTACGCCCGTCTCCGGGCGCACGCCGAAGGAGCGTGGAAACGCCATCACAGCGGAAAGACGCGGCAGATGCTTCCACCAGCGTGCGCATCTCGGTGGCCAAAAAAAATCTGATTTCACCTAAAAGCGCGTCCGCTCGCGCCGAAGAAAAGTCGGGCCAGGAAAAAAGTTCCGCGCCAAAGGCCGCGCCAACCGAAGCCGACGGGTGCCGTAATTGTGACCGGGTGCCGTGTTCTACGGCACGGTGGAATACGGGCGGGTCGAACGACCCGGTTGTCGCGTTGACCTTTTCTACCGGCCCGCTAGCCTGCGGCCATGGTTGCTGATTCGATCGAGCGTCTGCGCGCAGGAGTGCGCGATGTGCCGAACTTCCCTAAACATGGGATCGTTTTCAAAGACATCACTCCCATCCTGGTCGACGCCGATCTTTTCCGGGAATCGATCGAGGTTTTCCTCGAACGCTGCCGGACCTTGCCGATCGATAAAGTGGTCGGGATCGACGCGCGCGGATTTCTTTTCGGCTCGGCCGTGGCCTACGCGCTAGGGGTGGGCTTCGTCCCGATCCGCAAGAAAGGGAAACTTCCGTTCAAGACCGAGAGCGCGGCCTACTCGCTCGAGTACGGCGATGCCGAAATGGAGATGCACGTCGACAGTATCGAGCCCGGCGAAAAGATTGTGCTGATCGACGACCTGCTCGCGACCGGCGGGACCTCGGCTGCGGCGGCGAATCTGATCACCAAAGTCGGCGGCGAACTACTCGAAGCGCAGTTCCTGATCGAGCTCGAATTTCTGCACGGGCGAGAAAAGCTCGCACCCACGCCTGTCGTGACGTTCCTGAAATGGTAGCGCGAGCATCCTGCTTGCGCAGTTCCTAGCCGGCAAGCTGGAAGCTTGCGCTACCCTCCGCAGCTGCAGCCGCTGCCGCAACTGCCGCTGCGATCTTCCACGATCACTTCGACCGCGATCTCCTGCAGCGCGAGCTGATCATGGACCGCGTTGAGCAGATCGAGCACGCGGCCTTCCGGCATCTCCGCACAGCGCAGCTCGATTCGTGCATCTTTCCCGGCTAGTTCGGGATGAGCGTCGGTCAGCTCGCCATCGAGGAGGAAAGAGACGTAGGCGTTGAACTTTTCCTGCACCTGGAAAAGCTGCAGGTCCGAGTTGTCCCAGGGCCGTGACTCATACATCGCGAGGAGCACTTCATCCCGCTTCGTGTCGTGCGCGAAAAAATCGATGACATCGGCGCGCTCGACGCCGATCGGGTCCGTTCCTTCCGTTGGGGCCATGGTAGCGCGACCATCCCGCTTGCGTCGCGAAACCGCAAGCTGGAAGCTTGCGCTACCATGCCAAAGTTCCGCTTCACCTTTTTTTTTGGCGCTCTCTGGCTAACGACCGCTTTGCCCGCCGCTCTCGCGCAGTTCAATCCTGCGTTCATCGCCAACGCCAGCTACTGGAACGACGGCAAAGCCGAGTTCGACATCTACGACGGCCAAATCATGCGTTACGGCCAGCCGCGCCAGACGGAGATCCTGCACATCCTGGTGCGGGAGCCTTTCGATCTGAAGCAATTCGTCAAACCGGACGACTGGCAACGGCCGCATACCATCCAGGTGCTGAAGATGAACCAGATCCTGCACATTCCGACCGGGCTTTACGTCTACCAGCAGATGCACTCCAACTTTTGGCGTGCGGATAACGGCCGCCTCGCGAAATTTTCCCTAACGAGTAACGACAGCTGCGGCAATACCTACAAGGAAGCGCGCCGGGGCGGCGAGACTTTTCATTATCAATGGCACACCTATTGGGATGGAATGGCCGAGGGACGCGAGGAGGTGAAGCTTCCGCCTCACGGATATTTCTACGACGAACTTCCCCTCCGCGTGCGCACGATCGATTTCTCGAAGCCGAGCGGCGACTTCGAGATTCAGCTCACGCCCACCATCATCAATTCAAAGAAAGACAAGCTCGTCTGGAAGCCGGCTCAGGTGCATTTCGAATCCACCGATCGCGCAATTTATGTGACCGTCGCGCACGACGGCGGGAGCGACCGCTTCGTGCTCGACCGTAATTTTCCTCATCTGCTCCGGACCTGGCAGGCGGCCGACGGCAGCAAACTCCAGCTCAAGCGCAGCCTGAAGGTGGATTACTGGAACTACCACGGTCTCGGTGACCGCAAACGCGCCCTCCTCAATCGCAAGCTGGAGCACCCGAATTGACGAACACGACGCGGCTGCCGGGGAGCGCACGCGCCGCGCGTGCTGTTTTCGGCGCCCGCCGAAAACTTCGTCATTTCAGCACTCTCCTGCTCGCCGTGAAGCGCGCGAGGGCGCACGCTTCGGCACGCGAGGCGCGTGCGCTCCCCGGGCTTTACCGCGAAAGCCTTCCGGTTCTTTCGACAACGTTTTGGATTGAAGCGCGGCTAACGAACCGTAGGCTTTCGAAGTGGCAAAGAAGAAAGGTAAAAAGGGTCTCACTCTCCTCGGACGCAGCGAAACCTCCGTTCCGCGCGCGCCCTCGGCGGCCATCCTCGAGACTTTCGTCAACCCGGCCAAACGGCCCTACTGGATCCAGTTTCAATCCGCCGACTTCACTTCGCTTTGTCCGATCACCGGCCAGGCCGATTTCGCGCAAATCCAGATCGACTATCAACCAGGAGAGCGCTGTCTCGAGACGAAGTCGCTCAAGTTTTATCTCGCGTCCTACCGCAACGAACGCGCCTTCAACGAGGCCATCACGAACCGGATCCTCGACGATCTGGTGAAGACCTGCCAGCCGCGGAGGATGATCGTGCAGGCCGAATTTGCCTCCCGCGGCGGAATCAGCCTAACGATTCGAGCCATCCATCCCGACCTGGACGACGACGAAGTGGCGTGATGAAGCGCGCGGTTGTCCTCCTCAGTGGCGGACTGGATTCCGCGACCGTGCTGGCCATCGCCCGGGCGGAAGCTTACGAGGTTTATGCGCTTTCGTTTCGCTATGGTCAGCGGCACGAACGAGAGCTGGCCGCGGCGGAGACAGTTGCTGCTTCGTTAGGCGCGAGCGAGCATCGCTGCGCGGAAATCGATCTGCGCGCGTTCGGCGGCTCCGCCCTGACCGCCGACCTCGAGGTTCCACAGGACCGCTCCGCGGCCGAAATGGCGAGCAGAATTCCGATCACGTATGTGCCGGCGCGAAACACGATCTTTCTTTCCTATGCCCTGGCCTGGGCCGAGGTGCTCGCCGCGACCGATATTTTTATCGGCGCGAACGCGGTCGATTACAGCGGCTATCCCGATTGCCGTCCGGAATTTATCCGTGCCTTTGAAAGGTTGGCCAATCTCGCGACCCGCGCGGGGGTGGAAGGTGCGCGATTTACGATCCATGCTCCGCTCCTCGCGCTGAGCAAGGCCGAGATCATCGCGCGCGGCATTTCGTTAGGCGTGGACTATTCTCTCACCCATAGTTGTTACGATCCGACGCCCGATGGCCGGGCCTGCGGCCTTTGCGATTCCTGCCAGCTGCGCTTGAGAGGCTTTTGCGAAGCGGGCCTGACCGATCCGATTCCCTACGCGCAATGAGCCTCCGTTCGAGACTGGGAATGTTTGTCCTCACCCGCCAGGAGCAGCGCACGATTGCGTTTATTGTTTTGGCCGTGATTCTCGGCCTGTTGACCCAGCACTATCGGCATCACCGTTCATCATCGTCCCCGCCGAGCGACACCGGGCAGTCGACTCCCGCGAAAAGCCCACTGGAACCAGCGCGGTAATTTACGGACTCGTCTCGCCCAACCCGGGAATCCTGGCGTAGCCGACAAATCGCGGGTGGGTTCCCGAAGTGGTCGCCTGTTTGGAGCGCACACTCTTGAAATCGAAGACGCTCACCCCGAACTGCTGTTCGCCTTCGTAGGTTCGTCCGTCACTGGCCCCAACCATGATCGGCTTGCCGGAATCCTTTTGTTTTCCGAGATAAATCATGGTGTGGGTGACCGGCGGATCGCGCTCCATTTCGTAAGTGCCGGTCCAGAAAAGCAGATCACCCGGCTTGAGTTCATCGAGCTCGAAAGAATCAAGCTCGCGACTCAGAACCGCGCGAAAATTTCCGGCTTTCCGCACCCAGACGTATTGGCCACTCGCATCGCGCGGCACGTCTTTCACGCCGTTTTCGCGCAGGACGAAATAGATGAACCCGGAACAATCCATCCCGCCATCGGCCGGATCGGCCGAGCCATATTTGTAATCGAGATTGCGCGTCGTCAGATCGAGCGCGGTGCTCAGCAGTTTACGCACGGGCTCGGGATTTTGGTCGAATTCCGCAATTTCATCCGGTGCCACGGTCGCAACCTGCGACGTCGGACTGGGTGTCGGCGAGGGACTGGGTGACTCCTCCGGCGTCGGCGAAGGAGTTTCCGTCGGACTAGGAGTAGGACTGGGAGAGGGACTAGGCGATGGAGTCGGCGAGGATTTTCTCTTCTTTGGTTTGGGCGTCTCTTCTTTCTCCGGCGTGGGCGTGGGCGATGCCTTGGGTTTGCGCTTCGCTTTCGGTGAAGGGCTCGGAGTCGGGCTGCTCTTTTTCCGGGTGCGCTTGGCCCGCCGCGGACTGGGCGTCGGCGTTGGGGTCGAGAAAATCTTTTTGATCTTCTCGCCTAACGACGGTTCCGCGGCCCGGGCGGGGGAGGCCGGAGCGAGCAGGAACGCGATCAGGCCGGCCGACAACCATCTCGTTAGGCGGGGTGGCCTCATTCTGGTGGCCCAACTACAGCGCCGATTTCCCGATTTCCTGGAGAATCGCCTTGTTCATCTTGATCCCGACTTCCAGGTTTTCGACCGGGAAGTTTTCGTTAGGCGAATGGGCTCGGCAATCGGCCAGGGCCAGCCCGAGCAGGAGCGTCTCGACCCCGAGAATTTCGCGGA
>JACCZO010000111.1 GCA_013695925.1 Chthoniobacterales bacterium | reverse complement strand
GCGCGCACTTTTGAAGTGCTCACCAGTCTGGCCGCTACCTGCCGCCAGCGCAAAGAAGACTTCCTCCAAATGGCCCTCGCCAGCGCCCCCTTCCAACCTGCCTGACGTTAGGCTAAACAGATACGAGCGAAGCGTCTACCAATGCGCCGCGCGGCGCAGGCGGTCCATGATCGCGACGCCGAGGCCTTCTTCGGGCAGGGCTTCGGCGACAATGCAATCCAATCCGGAGTGATCTAACTCGCGCAGCTGTCGAAACAAATTCGCCGCGGCCTCGCGCAAATTTCCAGTGGTGCTCAGCCGCCGCGATTCCATGAAGCTCTCCGAGAACGGCTGGTCACTCCAAAGCAGGGCCCCGAAACGCTGGCCATGCGGAACCGCAATCTGCGTGATGTCGTCCGCGATAACGAGCGGTGTCTGCGGCCGATAATGCGACGGCAACTGCCCGGGGGACTCCGGCGCCCCTGAACCGCGCGAGCGCATTTCGCCAAATTTCCCCAGCTCCTCCCGCGTGATCGGTCCGGAGCGCAGCACCTCGATGACCCCGTGGCGCGGTGCGACCACGGTCGATTCGATCCCGTGCTCGGTCGGCCCGCCATCCACGATGAGCGGAATGCGACCGGATAACTCTTCCATTACGTGCGCCGCCGCCGTCGGGCTGATCCGCCCAAAACGATTAGCGCTCGGAGCCGCGAGTGGCCCGCCGAAAGCGCGCACCACTTCGGAGAAAATCGGGTGCGCACTCATTCGAAGCGCGATCGTCTCGAGACCTGCGGTCACGATCGACGGCACGATTTCCCGGCGCGGCAGGACGATCGTTAGGGGCCCGGGCCAGAATTTCGCGATCAGGCGCTCGATCAGCGGCCGCGCATTTTCTTCGATCACCGCGACCCGCTCCACCCAGGCCAGCTCGGGCAGATGAACAATCAGCGGATCGAAACGCGGTCGTTCCTTCGTTTCGAAAATTTTCACCACCGCGGTCGCGGAAAGAGCGTCGGCCGCCAGCCCGTAAACCGTTTCGGTCGGCAAGGCCGCGATCTCGCCGGACTGCAGGAGGGCCACGGCCCACCGCACCGCGCTCGCCTTCTCGTTAGGCGTGCCCGTCGCCGCAATTTCGGTTTTCACGTCACCGCGGCGGCTTGTTTCTTTTTCTCATGAAGGATTTTGGAGACGGGCATTCGTTCCCCGGAAGCGCGTCAATTGCAATGCCATTTCTGCGTCGCGGCCCACGAAAAGCCAAAACGCCAGAAGGTAACAACGCTGTAACCTTTCACTGGTTGCCGTGGAGGCTGGTTCTGAGGTTACTTATTCGTCAACCTCCGCCTTTTGGCGCATCGATTATTGAAAAGGAATTTATCATATGAATCAGATACCGACACGTTTTGCTCCTGGCCCGCTACGGCTGATCCTGTTCTTCATCCTCGCGATCCTGCCCGCGGCCGTCCAAGCTCAACTCAGCCCACTCTGGGTTTCGCGGGTGCCGCTCGGCACTTCTGCCAGCTCCGCGCCCGCCGGAATTTTCGTCGATCCTGATGGCGTGTCATACATCACCGGCACTTCCGGCGCCGGCACGAGCACGGACATTACCACCGTCTCGTTCGCCGCTGATGGAACGACACGCTGGTCGCAAACTTATAATAGCGGTGGTTCTGCCGCCGACCAGGCGCGCGGCATCACCAAGTCAGCGGACGGCGTGCTTTACGTCGTGGGTAACACGCCGGGACCGCAGTCTTTCGCCAACGTCCTCGTTCTGGCCTACGACGCCGCCACTGGCGCCCTGCTCCGGACGATCAAATACAGCACCGCCCCCGGCATCTCGGAGTCTGGCGCCTCGATCATGACCGACACCGCGGGCAACATTTACGTCGGCGGCTCGACCGTGGGCGACGCGACTGATGTCATGACGTTGAAGTTCACCTCGGCCGGCGTGCTGCAATGGCGCAAAACCTGGGACGGCGCGGCCTTCGGACCTTTCTCGAACGATGCAATCATCAAGTTGCTCCTGGACGCGAACGGTAACCCGTTGGTGCTGATCAACGGCCTAACGGGATCAAATCAACCCGACTACGTGGTGGTCAAATACGCCGCCGGCGACGGCGCGATTCTTTGGGAGGCGAGTTGGGGCACGAACGGCGGCGAATATCCGATCGACATGGAGATCGATGTCGCGGGCGATGTTTATGTTACCGGCACCGCGATCGATCTCATCGACAAATACAGCACGATCAAACTCAACGGAAGCAACGGGCAGTTGATCTGGCAGTTTTACGATGCGCTCGGCAACGATCATAGTGCGACCGGCCTTTTCCTCGACAGCCAGGGCGGAGTTTTGATCACCGGCGCGAGCGATCCGGACGGCGACCATTCCAACTTCAACGACCAATTTTTCACCGTGAAACGTGACGCCACGACTGGCGCGCAGCTTTGGACGCATGTCTACGGCCAGACCTGTGTGGGATGTTACGACGTGCCCTCCGACGTGCGGGTCGATTCCGAAGGCCACACCTTCGTTGTCGGCATAACGAGTTCGCCGCCGTATAGCAATGACGTGATCCTCTTTGTGCTCGACAACAACACCGGCCTCGAGATCAACCGCGGCGTGGTCTTCAACAGCGGGACCGAGGTTCTCAACAGCGGTCCGCTGCGCTTCGACGCGGCCTTTAATCTTTACGACGGCGGGAGAGTTTACAACGCCAACACTGGCGCCATCGACATGAGCGTTACGAAATGGGCGTCGCTCGTTACCGGCGGCGGGGGCGGCATTCCCTGTTCCGACATCTCTTCGCTGCAGGCGCGCTGTAAATCCGGCGCGAACGGCAATCGGCTCCTCGTGCGACTGAATTTAACCGACACCAGTCATAGCGGCGAGCAAGTGCAGATCTCGGTCGATGGCGCGCCCTTCACGCTTACCATCAGCGGGAACCGCGCCCAGCTCTCAATGCCGGAAACAGCGCCGGGTCCTCACACCATCGAGCTGACCGATCCGGCGGGTTGCCTTGCGCCCGTCATGAGCACGTGCCCGGCCAATTGATGGAAGCCTGGTTTTAAACCGATCTCAGGAAAGTCTCAGTTCAAAGCGAGTCGTTCGCGGGCGCGCCGCGCGCTCTCGACCGCCGCCTCGACTGTTTCGCCAACGGCGGTCAGGTGCCCCATCTTGCGTCCTGGCCGCGGCTGATGTTTTCCATACAGGTGCAGGTGCACATTCGGCTCCTCGAGCGCGGCGGGCCAGTGCGGCTCTCCGCCTTGCCAAACATCTCCAAGCAGATTGACCATCGCGGTCGGCCGCAACAGGCCGGTCGAGCCTAGCGGCAACCCGCAAACTGCGCGGACATTCTGCTCAAACTGGCTCGTGACGCAGCCCTCGATCGTCCAATGCCCGGAGTTGTGGGGCCGCGGCGCGAGCTCGTTGATGATGAGTTCGCCGTCGCTCTTGAGGAACATCTCCACGGCCAGGAGACCGACCAGATCTAGTTTCTCGGCCACGTCGCAGGCGAGTTCGCGGGCGGCTGCCGCAACCCGCTCTTCGATCCGGGCTGGTGCGAGGGTGAGGTCGAGAATGTGGTTTCGATGGATGTTTTCGGAGACTGGAAAAACCGCGGTCGCACCGGAGGGATCACGCGCCGCGATGACCGAGATTTCCTTTTCGAAATCGATCACTGCCTCGAGCACGCAGAGCTCGTCCTCGCGCCCCTCCCAGACCGCGGCCAGCTCCGTTTCCGGATCGATCCGCTGTTGCCCCTTGCCGTCGTAGCCGAAGGCCGCGCCCTTCAGGATCGCGGGGCGTCCGATCGCTTCGATTGCTTGCGTGAGTTCAGAACTGTTCGCGATCCGGCGAAAAGGCGCGACGGGAAATCCGGCGCCGGCGAGGAATTCTTTTTCGCGTAAACGATTCTGCGCGGTCAGGAGAATCGCGCCTTTCGGCCTAACGAGTTGCTGGTGCGAGGCCCATTCGATCGTCGCCGCCGGCATGTTTTCGAATTCAAAAGTCAGCACGTCGATCGCGCCGGCAAAACGCCGAACGGCTTCCTCGTCATCGTAGGCCGCGGTCGTCGCCTGATCGGAAAATTGCGCCGCCGGTCCGTTCTTGTCCGGCGAAAAGGTGTGAACGAAGTAGCCCATCCGGCGAGCGGCGACGGCAAACATGCGGCCGAGCTGACCGCCGCCCATCACTCCAATTGTCGCCCCGGGCAGCAGCGTCTTCGCGCCGGTCATGGCAGCTTCTGCCCGAGCACGCTTTTCGTTTGGCGACGCCGAAATTTCTCCACCGCG
>JACCZO010000092.1 GCA_013695925.1 Chthoniobacterales bacterium | reverse complement strand
GTGGGAGCGCGAAGCACTCGAAGAACTGGCCCGGACTCGCCCGAGTGAGTTGGTCGAATTGATTTTGCAACAGCGCCAAATGCTGGCGCAACAAGCGCGCGCCATGGCCGTTTTGGAAGAGCGGGTCGGGCAGCTGGAAGAAGCGTTGCGTCAGAGTGGCGGGGGCGGGAGCGGCGCGGCGCCTTTTCGGCGCGAGCCGCAGGAGCGTAAGACGGAGCGCAAAAGACCGGGACGAGCTCCGGGGCATCGGGGTGAGTTTCGGGCCGCGCCCGAGCAGATCGATCGAACCATCGAGGTGCCCCTGGAGCAATGCCCAGGCTGCGGCGGAGCACTCACTCAAACCACTCCCTTAATGCAGACGATCATCGAATTGCCCGAGGTGCGTCCGATCGTGGTGCGTCTGATCACTCAGCGGGCGCGTTGTCCCCACTGTGCCCGGCGAGTGCAGAGCAGCCATCCGCTGCAAGTCTCGGCGGCGGGGCGCGGAGTGGCCGGGACGCAGCTGGGGCCGCGGGCTTTGGCGAGCGCGGCGCTGTTGCGCCATGGAGTGGGGCTGACGCTGAGCAGCTGTTGTGCGGTGCTGGACAAACTGCTGGCGCTGCCAGTGAGCCGGGGCGGTCTGTGCCAGGCGCTCGATCGACTGGCGGAGCGGATGAGCGGGCGCTATGAACAACTCGCCGGGCAACTGGCGCAGGCGCCGGTGGTGCACGCCGATGAAACGAGCTGGTGGCTGCAGAACCAACGCTCGACTCTTTGGGTCTTTGCCACTCCCAAACACACCCTTTACCGGGTGGTGGAGCATCGCGACCGGGCCACCCTGCAGGAGACCATTGCGCCGGATTATCCGGGGGTGCTGGTGAGCGATTGCCTCTCGATCTACGATGAAGCCACCGCCCGCCAGCACAAATGCTATGCCCACCATTTAAAAGCCATTCGCCTGGCCCAAGCCAGCCGGGCCAGTCCCAGCGGCTGGCTGCAAAGGGTGGAAGCGTTGCTCAAAAATGCCATCGCCTTGGGCAAAGAACGGGCGCAGTTAGATCCCGCGCAGTGGGCAAGGCGGCGACGCGCCTTGGAGCTGGCGGCCCACGCCGTCCTGGAGGAAACCCCGCGACCTTGCGTGCAAGAGGAAGCGGTGCGGCGGCGGCTCTGGAAGCAGCGCGATCATCTTTTTGTCTTTTTGGAAGAGCCCGGGATCGACGCGACCAATAACCTGGCCGAACGCCAACTGCGTCCGGCGGTCATCCGGCGCAAACTCTCTTGCGGAAACAAAACCCGGCGCGGGGCGCGCACTTTTGAAGTGCTCACCAGTCTGGCCGCTACCTGCCGCCAGCGCAAAGAAGACTTCCTCCAAATGGCCCTCGCCAGCGCCCCCTTCCAACCTGCCTGACGTTAGGCTAAACAGATACGACCATTGCTGGTCCCGCTAAAAGCTGACGGAAGTGAACGTCAAGTTTAAGTGTTTATAAGTGACTCCCGAGCTTTGCGATCAATTTAGCAGCCGCTGTGCCAGCGCTGGGAAAACAATCCCTTTTGATTGGCGCGCGGGAGGTCTACACGGACATAGATGCGGAACCGAAGTCGAAGCGCCACGCCCGCCTAACGATTTGTTACCCGACGCATTTCCCTGCGAGGCGCGCTATACGTGACTCACGTATAACCTGCAACGATCAACTTGTTTCTTGAGCAGAGGTGGCAGCGGGCCAGAAATTTGGCCCGTGGTCGCGGCACCCGATCGGGATTGGGGACATCGAGGTCGCAGATCTTAGCCAGCCTAGAGCGTGTCATGCACTTTGGAGCAGCACAGAACAAGGGTGACGGAGTGCTGATTTTCTGCGCGCGGGTGCAGGTGCCGGGGAGCGCACGCGCCTCGCCGAAACAGGCTTTGCCGGGCGCGATGAGCCAGTTTCGCAAACCAGGAAAGTTCGCGCTGGCGGGGCGCCAGCGCCAGGACGCGACGCGCGTGCGCTCCCCGGACTCAGAGGGGCGGTTACCTACATCCGTTGCTTCCACCTGCTCAAAAGTGCATGACACGCTCTAACGACCAGTGACCTCGCGCGCTTTCCCGGCCGACGTGCCAAACGCGAGTCCCCCGTCTAGTGCAGTGAGTCGTTGAAAAGTGAACACCGCGGCGGCAGCACGCTTCCGCGGAGGGCGGCTTTGCAAGCCGCCCCGCCGGGTTGCAAACCCGGCCTCCTTTACGTCGCCGGTTCCTCCGTGGCAGAACCGACTCACTGCAGTAGTGCTTTGTTCGTCGGTCGGAACTGACGTTCCAGCATACCGTTCCATCTGTAGTGAGAATCTGACCAAAGTGGTCATGGCCCGGACCCTTCTCGGGCAAGCCGAGCAGCGTCTGATACCATGCGTGGCTGCTGGAAACGTCATCTACGCCGATGATTGTCCATATGCGTTTCATTGCGATGCGTTGTTGGCCTAACGACACCCAAGATCAGCGTTCCGCGCAGAGTTAGAAATGATATTCGCATGCTCTTAAAGGCTAGAGCGTGTCATGCACTTTGCTCGTGCCACCGGCAGGTTGTAGCCGGTGGCGGTGACCCCGGCTGAGCGCACGCGCGGCCACGTCGCTCGCCGCCGGGGTCATCGCCCCCGGCTACAACCCTGCGCCGCGGAGCGGCCTTCGAAGCGCAAAGTGAAGGAGTTAATGTCTCTAACCCCTCTCCCTAATTTCGCCCTGCGCCTGAACACTCGACTGCTTTAAACAGTCGAGTGTCCGAGGTCGGCTGACAATTCTTTGCTATACAAGTAACGGTTTCGGGGCACTAGGTTTCACGGTGCCGTTGCTGCTTGTTGCGCTGCTCCTTTTCGTTTTCCTGGCATTGGCCGGCGTCTTTCTGCTTTCGTTTGCATTGCGTTATCGGGCCGGCACTGCGCGACGCCGGAGCCGACCCTGGATCGCCACCACCAACGCCTGGATGACCGGCCTGTCGGCTCTCTTCTTTCTTTCTTTCGCCGCGCTTCTCTCCTTCTGGATCGGGGGCGCGTTTCCGTCCGCGCTCGCGGGAGTGGGATGCGGAATCCTGCTCGGGTTACTCGGTCTGGCGCTGACCCGCTGGGAAACGAATCCCGACGGACTCTTTTACACCCCGAGCCGCTGGCTGGCGCTCTTCCTCACCCTCGCGATCGCCGCCCGCATCGCCTACGGCTGGTGGCGCGGATTTCACCACGTCGGCGATTCCGCGGGCGTAACCCCGTTCCTCACCGCCTCGGCCATGCAACTCTCACTCGCCGTCGCGGGCGGATTGATCGGATACTACCTCGCCTACGCGATCGGCGTCCGCCTGCGTCTCACGCGCCACGAGCGCGACCGCGCCAGGTGAGAAGCGTTTCTTTTCAGCGCCCCCGACGGTTATCGCGTCCGATCGTTGCGGGTCACGCGAGCGGCTTGGCGCGTTGCTGCGTTCGACGGTGGGCCGCTCCTACGCCACGGTCACGCCCACGAGCGTATCCGCGTGCGCTCCACCGCGCTACGATCCGACCGCCGGTCGTGAAACCATCAGCAAGAAGACGCAAATCAGGATTTGCTGCCCGACTCCAATCCAACCCCCGCTTCCCCGGCGGCGTGCGGCCGATGACAAACTTTCTCGGGGAAACGATCCGCGAGGAATCGGGAAGCTGGAAGGAACGCCAGAATCCTTCTCGAGGAAATCGCGCTGAATCCTAAAGATTCACGAGTTGGCCCCGGTCCCCGATCAATCCCCCGACCCGAGCCAACCCCGGTCCCTTCCGACTCCGTCCGCCCGACCCCGGTCCCTCCGCAGTCAGGCGCCCACGGCGGACCGTCCAGTTGCAGAAGCCATCGGAGGTCGAATGCTTTAAGCAGTCGACAGCGAGTCATGGTGCGGCCGTCCCCTCACCTGCTTGATTTTTTTCCAGCCCTGGATCGCACGCTTCGCACGAGCCGCGCATCCGGCTTGGGATGCGCGGCGCCTTTGCGAACAACTTCTGCCAACGCGGCATGGAGCGGGTGCTTCGGGTTTGCGCGATAGAAGCGTTGGTACCCGTTGCTGCGGCTAACGATGAGTTGCGCAGCCTCCAGTTTCGCCAATTCATCCTGCACCGTCCTCAGTGCGAGGAAGCTCAGGCGCGCCAGCTCACGCGTGTAGAGCTCTGTTCCACGATTGGTGAACAACAGCCGCAACACTTCCGCGCGCACCATCGGAAACAACCCATGCAGTAACGTCTTCTTCATACGGCTAAAGACAGATACTCGAATGTTTAAAGCAGTCGAGTTGGCAGGCGCATTTAAGGAAAAGCGCTGAGGCCGTTCAATGTGAGAACTCAACGAACGACGAACGACGAACCAACCAACCACTCAACCAGCGAACCGACGGACGAACGAAGCGAACCAATGACCGAACGACGAACGAACCAATCAATCAACCAAACGACGAACGAACGAACGACGAACGAACCAACCAATCAACCAGCGAACCCTCGGACGAATCAACGGACGAACCAGCGAACGAACGGGCCGATCGAACCGGCTGGACCAAGTGTGCTGACAGGGAAGAAAGGGGAACAGGACGATGAGCTGCATGGGCGTGGCCCCCGAGTTTCATTGGGGAGCAAAGACCAAGCCGTCACCACCGGAGATCGCCATTCGTGTCCTCCTTTTTTCCCTTTCAGGACACTATCTCTTGCTGGAGGCGTCCATTCGCGAAGCCGTTGAAGATCGTATGCTTTAAGCAGTCGAATTTAGAAGGCCTGCCAATGCACCCAGGTCCCCGCTCACCAGCTTCCAAGGCGAGGCGCCGGCAGAGTTGAAATCCTCGCCGATCCGAACCCGGTGGTCGCCCCGCAAACGCCGTCCGTCTCGAAATCAGCGGCAGCAACATCAGGCTCATCACCCAGGTCGCGCGCCGTTCAGCCGCGACTTTAAGACGCTGGCCGCGATGACAGGGCGGGCGGCAGGCACATCATTGGTGGGAGCCGACCGCGCCCCATCCCCGTCGCAAAAAAAGCACAGGGCCGGTCGCGGGTTGGCTTCAAGTGCCTGCGGTCGCCGGTGGGAGATATAAAACCCGCTGCCATCCCCCGGATTCAGCTGCGAAAAGCGTCGGGTTGCGCTTTCTCTCTACCAAGCGCGTATTTCGGGTGCCTGTCCTTCGAACCTGGCGGTTCATGCAACTCGACGGCTTAAAGCCGTCGAGTTCGAACACGCGGGCAAATGCAATGTGGCAGTTCATGTTCGGAGATGATGTACGTGACTCACGTTTATCATCGCAGCGGCCAACCTCTTATTTGTCGTCACGACTTCGCCGCGACCAACTTGCCGCCCCAGGTTCACGTGCAGCGCGATCACGGATGCGGGTTCTCTTGTCGGGGATCGGACGCATGGCAGATCGGCATCATCAAATCGGTTTCGTCAAGATTCTGTTGCCGGCCCCCCTCAGTGAAGACTTTTGTTTCGGCCGACCATGTTCTGAACTGGAACATCTTGACTCATCGTCCGTAGACTGATCGTCCATCCCCAAGTGAGGATCGGGGATGCAAGCACATCTGCCGCGCGCGCTGCGCGCGTTTGGGCTGAATGTCCGAAAGAGACGCGAGGCGAAGGGGCTGACGCAGGAGCGCGCGGGCCAAAAGCGAGTCCCGACCCAACCAGCATGAGCGGGATGGAGCGGAGCGTTCCGCAATCCAAGTCTGCTTACCCCCGGCCGACACGCGAAAGGCGCTGGACGTTAGGCGATTGCCTGGGTCGATCCTATGACCAGGGACTGAGCAAGGACACTCCGAGACCTTCCACGTTTTTCACATTGCGGGTCACCAGTGTGAGCCGGTGCACGTGCGCCGTTGCTGCCATGAGGGCATCTTCGGGTGGAAGTGGCCGGAGCGCGCTATAGCGACCCCATTCTTCCGCGATCTCGAGCGTCACAGGCAGGATGCGATCGCCGTAAAGGTTCGTCAAACGCGCGATCCACTTCTGCAACGCATCTGCGGCCTTCGGATCGCTACGCCGTTTCAGGGTGGCGCCGCGGATCAGTTCGCTCACCACCAGGACACTTAGCCGTAACGATGCAATTGAGCGAAAGGCGGAGAGGATCTCGGTTTGGAGGCCAAGGAGCGGCGGTTTGCAACCGCCCCGGGGCGATTGCAAATCGCCCTTCCTTGAAAAGCAAACGACCTTTTCTGGACCCACAGTTCAGTGAGCAAATCCAA
>JACCZO010000090.1 GCA_013695925.1 Chthoniobacterales bacterium | reverse complement strand
GGGCTGCGGCGTCGAGTCGGCGAAGGCTCTCTGGACGGGCTTGCCCAAGGCTTACCGCGACCGGGCGTTGTGCCTGACCGATCATTGGGAGGCCTACCCGGCGGCGATCCGGCCGCGGCATCACTTGGCCGTGTCCAAGCGGTCGGGGCTGATGAACGGGCTGGAACGGTTCAACAACACGGTTCGCCGGCGGCTGGGCCGGCTGACCCGCAAGACGCTGGCCTTCTCGAAGTGTCGGCGGAGCCATGTCGGCTGCCTGCGATGCTCCATCAACGACCACAACCGACACCTCGCCATTACTCATTAGCCCGCATTTCTCGCCAGGGGCCTGGTGGGGCCGTGTTGAGGCGTTGCATTTGTGCTGAGGGGCGGGGTTGGGACTCGCGTGGGCTCTGCGGAGGTGTGTTGAGCGGGATGGTGGTCGGCGGCGGGTGGTTTGGCAGTGAACCAGGCAAGGTCGATACGCACCCTGGGCGCAGGAAGCGTCTGAGGTCGCCTGCGGCAGCGGGCTCTCACCCGAGCGGGACCGGCGGCAGCGGTGGGGCACGGAGTCGCCGCAGGTTGGCATACACCTCGGCAAACAGTCGCTGGTGGGGATACACCTCGGCAAACAGTCGCTGGTGGGGATAACTCTCCGATAGCGCCAGCCAGACCTTGCGAACGGTGATCCGCACCTGGGCCCCGATCTTGAGCAGCTTCAGACGGATCGTGTCGCATTGGGCCTTCGCCGGTTCCGTCCCCGCCAACCCCCGCTGCCGCCAACCCCCGCTGCCGCCAACCCCCGCTGCCGCAGGGCCACCAGCAGCAGGTACGCGACGCTCGAGAAGGACAGCCGCAGCTGATTGGCCCGCAGGCTCTCGCAACTGGTCCGATCGGCGAACAGACACAGCTGCTGTTTCTTGATCCGGTTCTCCATATCCCCGCGGGCACAATAGAGCTGCTCGTAGAGCGCACGCGCCTCGACGTTCTCCCGCGACAGCGAGGTCACCACAAACCGCGGATTCTCCCCCTTCGGCAGGTACTCGGCCTTGCCGATCACGCGTCGCGATCGGCTCCAGCTGTCGCGGGTCTGATAGTCGAAGTCCGCAAACCGCCGGGCCGGCTGACCGGTGGCCTCGCAGGCCTCGCAGGCCGCCTGCAAGGCGGAAGCGAGCTGGGCCTTCAGCCGTTCGTTCTTGGCCAGGCCCAGCACGTAATCGACCCGATTCCGCTCGCACCAGCTCATCAAGGCCTCGCGGCAGAAGCCGGAGTCAGCTCGGATCGTGATCTTCACCTCCGGCCAGCTCTGGCGGATGCGGCCGGTGATCCGCGCCAACTCCGGCACGCAGCCGGCACTCGCGTCGATGTCCGCCGGCCGCAGCCGGGCACAGAGCAGGTGCTCGCCGCAAAAGACGTACAGCGGCAGGTGGCGGTAGCTCTTGTAGTAGCCGTGGAAGAACCGCCCGAGCTTGCTGCCCATGCAGCGGATCGTCGGTCGCGTCGAGGTCCAGCACGATCTCTTTTGGCGGCGAGGCCTGCGACTGCAGAAAGACGTCGACGAACAGCTGGTCGATGCCGCCGCAGCGGGCCACGATCTTCTTGGAGCGACTTCTTGTAGCGACTGTCGGCGTCGGCTCCGGCGGGGGTCAGCTCGAGGCGGTTGAGCGTGCTCTTGCCAGCCAGAGCTTTGCCGCGGTCGCGGGATCGCACGCGGCTGTGCCCCGTGGGGTCCGCCTTCTCGACCAGCACCGCCAGCAGCGGATCGTGCCGCAGCTCATCGTGGTCGTTGAGGTCCTCGTATCCCAGGGCCAACGCATAGACCCGCTGCGAGACGAGTTCCAGGACCGAATGTTCCACGAGCTCTGGATCGCGGTGATCGCTGAAGCAGCCAGCCAGTTGACGCAGGATGCCGGTGGCCCGCTCGACTGGCCCGCTCGACTGGCCCGCTCGACTGGCCCGCAGCAGCAGCCCTCCCGCGTCGGAGGTGATCTCGCCGCCGTCAAAGCCGGCAATCACGCCCGGCCGGCCCAGCCCCTGAAACTCGAAACTCTTCTGCGTACACTCTGTCACCAAGGGGCTGCTCCCGTTCAAGTGCGCAAGTCGTTTTGGCAAACACCTTGTGCACGACGGAGCAGCCTTTTTCCATCCTCATGGTGAGAAATGCGGGCTAAAAGGGAGGCGACTCCGACCGGCCGCTCGCCACCGATCGCGTCAAGAACGGGAACGCCGGTAATGTCTCATCCTGGGCTTTCGGCGCCTCATTCTTGTAAGGGAAGGCCGGCCCGGACGACCAATACTCCGGGGGCGCGGAAATGCTCGACGAAAAGCCGGATGCGCTGTTCAAGAGCTGGCTCCGCGAGCTCGGCGCCGCTGTGCTGAAGGTGGCTCGGGCCTACACGCTCACTGCCGAGGACTGCTAGGACTTAAGCCAGGAGATCCTACTCCAGGTTTGGCGGTCCTTGCCGCGTTTTCAGGGATGGGCAAGTGCGTCGACCTGGGCTTATCGCGTAGCGCTGAATACCGCGATCGACTGGCGACGCAAACAGCGCCGCGGCCCGTCACGCCGACGGCCGGCTCCGGCTGTCGGGGAACTGCCGTGCGCCGAGCCGGACGGCACGGGGCAAGTCATTCAGCGTGAAGCGGTCGCACGGCTTTATACCGCGATCCGCCGGTTGCCCGACACCGATGCCGCCCTGGTCCTGCTCTACCTAGTCCTCAACCAAGCATTTGTTGGCTGACTGTCGTGCGGAGGTCTGGAGAAAAGTCGAAATCCTTTGGCGTTTCGCGGTGTTGCATGGGTGTTGAAGACTCCATGAGCCGCGCACGCCAAAGGAT
>JACCZO010000070.1 GCA_013695925.1 Chthoniobacterales bacterium | reverse complement strand
GCTCCGCCGGTGCCTTCGCAGCGATCGACGATCCATTTCAAGACCCGCATGTTGTCGCCGAAACCGGGCCAGAGAAATTTTCCCTCCGCATTTTTGCGGAACCAGTTGACGTGAAAAATGAGCGGCGGATTCGTCAAGCGCGGGCCGGTCTGGAGCCAGTGCCGGAAATAATCGCCGATGTTGTAACCGCAGAACGGGAGCATCGCCATCGGGTCGCGTCGCACCTGGCCGACGGCGCCGGTCGCGGCCGCGGTCGTCTCGGAGGCCATCGTCGCGCCGATATAAACGCCGTGCTGCCAATCGTCGGCTTGGAAAACGAGCGGCATGGTATTGCTCCGGCGTCCACCGAAAATGATCGCGCTGATCGGGACTCCCGCTCCGTCGTCCACTTTCGGATCGAGCACCGGGTTGTTCTGCATCGGGACCGCGAAACGGCTGTTCGGATGGGCCGCCTTCTCTTTCGAGGCGGGCGTCCAGGGATCGCCTTTCCAGTCGGTCGCCTCCTGCGGCGGATCGCCATCTTTACCTTCCCACCAGACATCGCCCTCTTTCGTTAGGGCGACGTTCGTGAAAAGGGTGTCGCGCTCGATCGCCCGCATCGCGTTGGGATTTGAGTTGTAGCTTGTTCCCGGGACGACGCCGAAATAGCCATTCTCCGGATTGACCGCGTAAAGCCGGCCGTCCTTTCCGATTTCCATCCAGGCGATGTCGTCGCCGATGGTGGTGATTTTCCAGCCGTCGAAACGTTGCGGCGGAATGAGCATGGCAAAATTCGTTTTGCCGCAGGCGCTCGGAAAGGCGGCCGCGACGTAATGTTTTTTTCCTTCCGGCGATTCCACACCCAGAATGAGCATGTGCTCGGCGAGCCAGCCCTGTTTCTTGGCCAGATAGGAAGCGATGCGGAGGGCGAGACATTTTTTGCTCAGGAGGACGTTGCCGCCGTAACCGGAGCCGACCGAGATAATGGCGTTGTCCTGCGGGAAATGGCAGATCCAGCGGCGCTCCGGATTGAGCTCGAGCAGCGAATGAACACCGCGGTTAAATTCCGCGTCCGTTTTTTCCCCCAGCTTCTCCGAGGCGACTGCACCCATCCGGGTCATGATGCGCATGCTCAGGACGACGTAGATCGAGTCGGTGATTTCGTATCCGATCTTGGCCAGGGGCGAATCGGGCGGTCCCATGATGTAGGGCACGACGAACATCGTCCGCCCGCGCATCGCGCCTTTCAGCATGTCTTGCAGTTTGCTGTAGGTCTTGGCCGGGTCGGCCCAATGATTGGTCGGGCCGGCCTCTTCCTTAGTCGGCGTGCAGATGAGGGTGAACTGCTCGACCCGCGCCACGTCGTTGGGGTTGGAACGGTGCAGGTAACAACCGGGGGCTCTTTCCTGGTTGAGCTTGATCAGGACTCCCAGGCGGCAGGCTTCGCCTAACAAATAAACGTTCTCCGCTTCGGAACCGTCGCACCAGAAGATGTTGTCGGGCTTGGTCAGCGACTCGACCTCATGCACCCAGTCGAGGACCGTCTGGTTGGCCGGTTTGTTTTCACCCATGCCACTGGGCGCCGAAATGGCAGGAGCGATGTTTTCCATAATGTTTGCGCCCGCGCGTGCGGACGAATTCTCTAATTTGAACGCTTCAGCGGCGAGGCCAAGGAAAAATTGGCCCAAGGGTAGCGCGCGCTTTCAGCGTGCTGTTCGCGGCCTCCTGCCGCGAACCCCGGTCAAACGCTCGGCAGGATGCCTCGGGCCGTAAGCTGGAAGCTTGCGCTACCGTCCGGCGCGCCGTTTACTGTCGTTATGTTCGGCGTCGCGAACTCCGATGACTACCAGCCGGTGGGCTGGATGGGTCGCTATCCGATTCGGATTACGACCATCCTGGCCGCCCTTTTCGTGGTCGGCATGTTTGCCACCGTCATCGCCCAATCGGCTCGCTGGGACCTGACGCCGCTGGCTTTTCGCTCCTCTTCTTTCCTCCACGGTGCGCTCTGGCAGCCTTTTACCTGCATCCTCCTGCAACAGGCCTCTTTCTTTTTCATCTTTAACATCTTCTTTCTCTACTGGTCGGGCACCGAGGTGGAGAAATACCTCGGCCGCTGGCGCTATTTGCAGTTGATCGGGCTCC
>JACCZO010000059.1 GCA_013695925.1 Chthoniobacterales bacterium | reverse complement strand
GGGACGCTTTTCAAGTTTGCGAGTTAGCCGATCAAAAGGGACTTACGTATCTCCGAGTTGGCCGTCATCATGGGAAGAATGCAGCGCGCAAAATCGCCGGCCTCATGCATCGTTCGCTTCTTCTAGCGCCGGCCATTCTCAAGGAACGCCCGCTGCTCGGCGTCTCGCACGGTTCGCGCGCGCAGATCCTCCTCGCGAACTTTCTTCGAATCCCAAGTCTCTTGATCGAAGATTATGAATATTGCCGTTTCCCGGTGACGATGCGTCCTTCGTGGGTCATGGCACCTTCGATCATCCCGGATGACATGCTTCCATCCCGGAACGGAAACGTTCGCAAATACGAGGGAATCAAGGAAGACGTATATGCGTGGAAACTTGTCCCGGACCGCGGCCTGCTGGCACAACTCGGGCTGACTGAGGAAGACGTGATCGTCACCGTCCGTCCACCCGCGACCGAGGCCCACTACCACAATCCGCAAAGCGAAGATTTATTCGAGGCGTTCATGCGCCGAGCGTTTGAAACCGAACAGACGAGGGTAATCCTTTTACCACGCAACAAGAAGCAGGGCGACGGGATCCGGCGGCGATGGCAGGACAAGTTTGAGGAAGGGCGCGTCCTAATCCCGCAGGGGGCGCTCGACGGTCTGAATCTATTGTGGAATTCCGATCTGGTGGTCAGCGGAGGAGGCACAATGAACCGGGAAGCAGCCGCCCTCGGCGTCCCGGTCTATAGCATCTTTCGCGGTCATGTTGGGGCCGTCGATCGAAAACTCAGCGCCGAAGGCCGGTTGATCATGGTCCAATCGGTCGAGGAGGTGGAGTCAAAAATCGCATTGCGCAAACGCGATCGGGTGCCGGTGACTGAAGCAACCTCCCGCCGCACCTTGCACGAGATCGTCGACTCTATCGAGGAGGTCGCAGAATTTTCCCGGCGCCTCGAGCGCTCGTTCTCGTGACGGATACCACCCTTCGCTTGGCAGTGATCGCGGGCGCGCGTCCCAATTTCATGAAGATCGCGCCGCTTTTGAAGGCTTTCCAGGCTCATAACGCCGAGGTCAACGAGAGCGAAGCGCGGTTTGCCTGCCAGTTAATCCATACCGGTCAACACTACGACGCCCGCATGTCGGATATCTTCTTTTCGGAACTGGGAATCGCGGCGCCGGACGTAAACCTCGACGTTGGTTCGGGTTCACACGCGGCTCAAACCGCGGCCATCATGACCGCTTTTGAGCCGGTTTGTGAGAGGCTTGATCCCGATTGGGTCGTCGTGGTGGGGGACGTAAATTCGACCCTCGCCTGCACGCTCGTAGCTGCCAAGCTGGGGAAGAGAGTGGCACATGTCGAAGCCGGTTTGCGCAGCTACGACCGCAGCATGCCGGAGGAAATAAACCGGGTTGTAACCGACGCGCTGGCGGACCTCTTGCTTACGCCTTCTGAGGACGCGAATGAAAACCTGAAGAAGGAAGGAATTCCTGATTTCAAAATTCGGCTCGTCGGCAACATTATGATCGATTCGTTGGTCGCTCATCTCAGCAATCAGCGCAATGGATCGATTCTGGACCAGCTGGAGCTAGAGGACCGCGGCTACGTCTACGTGACCCTTCATCGGCCCTCAAACGTCGACCAGCGCGAGACCCTCAGCGCCATTGTCGCTGAGTTAAGTGATATCGCGTCTCGCTTTCCTGTCGTATTCCCTGTTCATCCGCGTACCCAATCGCGCATCGACGAATTCGGCCTGCAGTTTGCCGGTGATGGCGAGATCAGGCTTGTGCCCCCGATCGGTTACCGGGACTCACTGGCGCTGACAAAGCATGCCAGATGTGTGTTGACCGATTCGGGCGGGCTTCAGGAAGAGAGCACCTATTTCCAGACTCCGTGCCTGACTTTGCGTCCCAATACGGAGCGGCCCGTCACCATCAGCATCGGGAGTAACAGACTAACTTGCATCGAAACGCTGCGCACGGATCTCGAAGAATGCCTGGCGAGCGATAACCGCCCCGGCCAAATCCCGCCGCTCTGGGACGGCAAGACCGCGGAGCGCATCGTGCAAGCGCTCCTGGACCAACGTAATGGTCCAAGGGCCACACCACCGGGTTCGGGCTTCCGACGTCCGGCTTGAGCGATGATCCGGATCTCGCTGCTGCTGCTGGTCGTAGCCTTTTTTTCCTTCTATGCCTGGAGGAATTGGTTCGTCAGCACGTGCGCAGCAATCCTGCTTATGGCGGTCGTGGAGCATCCGGACTTTCCAAATACGATGTTCGGATTTCAAGGTCTGAATCCGTGGAACATCCTACTCTTTTCCATTCTTCTGGCCTGGTTGAACCGGCGCACCCAGGAGGGGTTGGTATGGGATCTACCGCGCGGGGTCAAATGGATGTTGCTCGGTTTTTTTTGCGTGATTCTAATTGCTACCTTCCGATTTATCCTGAAGGCTCCGGCCGAGTACACGTTAGGCACCATCGTCAGTGAGCAAATCCTAAATTGCTTCAAATGGGTTCTGCCTGGCCTTATTCTCTTCGATGCCTGCCGCACCAGAAAGCGAGTCACAATAGCCCTCGCCGTTGTTCTCGCACTTTTCTTGTTACTCGCGTTGCAGGCCATCCGATATGTGCCGCTAAGCCACGCGATTTCCGGAGAAGATCTTTCTTCACGGGCTTATAAAGCGACAGAAACGCGAATGGGCTACAACCGGGTCAATCTTTCAATGCTGCTAGCAGGCGCATGCTGGGCAATTCTTGGCACGTTGGCTTTGGTTCGCCATAACCTCCATCGCCTGGCGGTTATTGGCGCGGCCGCTGCCGTCGCTCTCGGTCAGGCCTTAACCGGCGGAAGGACTGGTTATGCTACCTGGGCACTGGTTGGCGTGACGCTGGCTGTAATAAGGTGGCGGCGTCTCCTTCCGTTGATACCAGTCGCCATTATTTGCGTTTCTATTTTTCTTCCGGGCGTCAGAGAGCGCATGCTCCAGGGCTTCGGAGGAAGGCAAGGGAACCTCATCGTCGCCACAGATACCCAGGAAATTTTCTCGGGGCGCACGGTAGCGTGGCCGCTGGTCATTAATGAAATCAAAAGGGCACCGCTGTTCGGGTATGGCCGCAATGGCATGGTGACGACCGGGCTAAGGGATGACCTGTGGTATGAATTGGGCGAGTCATTCCCGCATCCGCACGAAGCCTATCTTGAGCAACTGCTTGATAGCGGCATCATCGGGTTCATTCTTGTCATTCCCATTTTTCTATTCGCGCTTCGGCGCAGTTATGTTCTGTTCCGTGATCGATCGGATTCGCTCGTCTGTGCTGTGGGATGTGCAGCGTTCTCTCTGATTTTAGCTCTGCTGCTCGGATCGTTTGGCAGCCAGACATTCTATCCGAGAGAAGGAGCCGTAGGAATGTGGGCGGCAATGGGGATCATGCTGCGAGTCTATATTCAGAGGGAAAGCGCCCTTGCGTTTGGGACCCCGCTCTTCGAGGACGACAGCATGAACGCTGGGCACCTGCCAGATATCGGCCTCGAGGAAAACCAGATGGTTTGGAGCTGAATACCCTCCTGCAATCTACACAATGGCTATTGACAATGGTGTAGTCGATGGGCGGCAAAGGATAGCTGGCGGTGTCATTGTGAGCTGGATTTCTCAGCTCATCCTCATTGCATCGGGCTTTATCATCCCGCGTTGGATCGATCATGGCCTGGGTCGGGAAACCCTCGGCGTCTGGGACCTGGCCTGGTCTTTCGTCAGCTATCTCAGCTTATTGGAGGCTGGAATTGGATCGTCGGTTAACCGGCACGTGGCACTCCATCTGGTTAAAGATGATATTAAAAGCGTCAATCGAGTGGTGAGCTCAGTGGCGTTGGTGCAACAGGCCGCGGGGCTCTTGGTACTCGGCCTGACACTGGCGATCGCCTTCAATCTGCAGCTGTTCGTGGGCGATCTGCCAGTCTCGCTTGCCACTGACACGAAGTGGCTCGTACTGCTGCTGGGCCTCAGTGTGGCGTTTTCCTTCTCCGGTGCGATCTACACTGGAGTGCTCACCGGTTGTCATCGCTGGGCGAGCCACCACACGGTTTACGCCTGCACGAATCTGATCAATGCGGTGGGGATGTGCTGGGTCTTAAAGGCCGGCTCCGGAATCGTCGCCCTGGCCGTTGTGCATCTGGCTGGTGAAATTCTTGGCCGGATTGTGCGGGCGGTCCTCGCCTACCGCGCCTGTCCCGGTCTGAGCGTCCGCTTCCGAAATATCGACCTTGCAACTGCTCGGGAAATGATGGGGTTTGGCGGGAGAATGTTTATGGGCAGGATGAGCGGCGTGTTCATGATCCAGACGGTGAATATCCTGATCGCGGCCTATTTCGGGCCGGCGGCCCTTGCCTTGTTTGCTCGTCCTCGGTCGCTCATCCGCCAGGCTGCGGTCTTTCCTCAAAAATATGCGTTCATGCTCGCTCCTGCGACGGCTGCTCTCTCGGCTGACCATTCGCGAGGCGAGCTCCGCAGATTTGTGACCGATGCCACCCGGTATGGAATCTGTATTTCGCTTCCCCTGATGGTTCTTCTGGCGGTCGACGGCGGCCCGTTGCTGAAAATCTGGATGGGCGAGGCCTACGCCGACGCCTCATTGATCCTGCTTTTAACTCTAGGCTTCACGGCAGAGATCGTTTACCAGCCCCTTAATAGTTTGCTCCTCGGTCTTAACCTGCATGGGCGTCCGGGCTTTTTTTCCGTTGTCGCCGCAGCGTGCGCCGCGGCGGCAGCCTGGCTCGTCCTGAAGTTCGGCGGCGGATTGAGTGCGGTTGCCATCGCTATCGGCATCCCCTGGTCAATTGTGAACGGAGTTTATCTCCCATATTACACCTGTCGTCGCCTGGATATTCCCCTGGGAAGCTTCTTCAAAGCTGTTTGGGGCACTCCGACCCTTTGCGCGATTCCATTTGCCCTCGCTCTCGTTGGAGGTCAGTTCGCATTTCCGGACAAACCGTTGTCGGCCCTTTTTTCGGGTGGAACAGTCGGAGTCGTCATTCTGCTTGTGCTCTATTGGGTGTGGGTAATCCCGGAAAACTCGAAGCGTGAGATAAAAGAGAAACTCCACCTTCCGAAAGGCCCTGGGCCAGTGATGCAACAGTCAAATCAGAAGCTCCAGCCGGAACTCATCGCAATGACCAGCCGGGAAACCCGCGATCGCCAACTATGAACAGGTCCCCGAAAATCTGTATTGTGGGCTTGAAGTGCTGCGATTTGATCACCGGCGCCAAAGTCCCCCGCTTCATTGGCGGGATTGAAACCCAGCTGACCGTTTTGGCGAAAGGGTTGGTGGACGAAGGCTGCGACGTTTCACTGATCGTCTACGATCATGGTCAGAGGCCCGAGGAGATCGTCGATGGAGTAAAAGTGCTCAAAGCGTATGGTCTCTCCGGCGGGATTCGCGGATTGCGGTGGATCGATCGCGCAAAGTCTCTCTGGGCGGCGATGAGACGTGCCGACGCCGACATCTATTTGCAAATGGGCGCGGGCGTGGAAACCGGATTGGTCGGGCTTGGCTGCAACCGGGTCGGCACCAGTCGAAGGCACTTTATCTATTGTCTCGCCAGCGATTTGGACTATAGCGACATGCTGAGCAGAGGAAGACTGGGTTGGGAAGGCAAGGCGTATTTGTGGGGATTACGACGTGCCGACCTTGTTGTCGCCCAGACCGAGCGGCAGCGACAAGGCCTGCAAAAGGCAGTAGGGGTGAATGCCCTAGTGATGCCGATGGCGGCGGCGGCCCATCCAGTATCGACGGCACCTGCACGCAATGGAGAGCACAACTTTCGTCGGGTGCTGTGGATCGGACGTCCTTCCAAGGAGAAACGGCTGGACTGGCTACTCGAACTGGCCCGGCGCTGCCCGGAATTCCAGTTCCAAGTGATAGGCACGGCAAACAGTAACACGGAGTATGAAACGCGTGTGCTGGGCGAGGCAAGGCAGGTTCCAAACGTTGAACTGGTCGGGCGAGTCGCTGGACAGGATATGCACGCCGTCTATCAAAACGGACGAATCCTCTGCAATACCTCAATCCGAGAAGGTTTTCCGACAACGTTTCTCGAGGCGTGGAGTTACGGGTTGCCGGTGGTCACGACCTTCGACCCTGACGACATCGTAGCGCGTAATGGGCTCGGTCGGGTCTCATGCACAGTCAACGACCAGGCCAACGCGCTACGAGAACTTCATGCTGACCCCGAGGTCTATGGCCGTATTTCTCAAGCTGCGAAAAGCTATTACAACGAAAATCACGCCATCTCAGCGGTATCAAGAAGATTCCGGTTGGCGTTTGACGTCATGCTTGGTCAGCGCCAGCCAGTGAATGAATGTGCGGTTTATGTCTAACGGAGACAGCCGCAATGACCACCGGATCAGGCTTTGCCTGTTGGTTAGCAGTTTGGAGTTTGGAGGCGCCGAACGCCAAGTGGTCACACTCGCCCGATCGTTCGATCATGATCGAGTAACAGCAGTGGTCTGCTCACTCTCCGAGAAGGTACCCCTGGCAGCATCACTTCCTCATAGGGAGCAAAGCCTCCGGATCGTTCGAAAATGGGGGCGATTCGACTTCACAACCGTCTTTCGGGTTGCGCGCTTGCTGCGCCGGAACCGGACTGATGTCGTACATGCCTTCCTCTTCGACGCCGAGATCGTCGCGCGCTTGGCAGCTCTGATTGCTCGGGTTCCGGTCGTGGTGGCATCGGAAAGGAATACCGATTATACCCGTCCGCTCCTGCACCGCGCTGCATTGTGGCTCACGGAGCCGCTCTTTGACGTGATGATCGCGAATTCCCAGGCGGGCAAACGTTTCAACATGCGGACGCTGGGCCTGTCGGAGTCGAGAATCGAGGTCGTGCACAATGGGGTGGATGTTGAGCATTTTCGTCCAGACGCGGCAGCTGGTGGCGCTTTTCGCAGGAAGCTCAACATACCGGCAGACGATCGGGTAATGGGAATGGTTGGCAGTTTTAAGCGCCAGAAGGCGCATGATGCTTTTCTCAGAACGGCGGCGCGAGTTCGAGGGCAGATGCCGCGGACCTGGTTTTTGATCGTCGGCGATGTTCTCCGGGAAAATCTCACGGAGAGCAATCGTTATAAGGAAGAGATTAAAGCGTTGGCGGAATCGCTGGGACTCGCAGACCGCTGTCTCTTTTTGGAGAGTCAGAAGGATATGAAGGCCGTTTACAATGCCTGCGATCTTACGGTCTTACTGTCAACCCGGGAAGGAACTCCAAATGTCTTACTGGAAGCGATGGCTTGTGGCGTCCCGGTGATCGCTTCCGATGTTGCGGACAATGCTATCATCGTCCTGGACAAGGTTACCGGTTACGTCGTTCCCAAGAACGACGAGGCAACGCCAGCAGAACACGCCGTCGAACTCCTCGGAGATCCGGCGAAGCGGAAGGAAATGGGCGCGGCCGCGAGAGAACATGTCCGGCTAGAGTATTCCATCAACACTGCAACGGAGAAGATGGAGAAAGTCTATCGGACGTATCTCGGCCGTAAACATCGTTACGTCTCCGCCAGACGGTGGAGATCAATCTCGGTTAAGGCACGAACGTCAAGCTAGTTTAGGCGTGCGAGAGCTTCTCTACATTCTCAGCCCGAGTTTCAGTGGCTCGACGCTGCTGACATTCTTGTTGGCGGCTCATCCGGAAATAGCGACGGTCGGTGAGCTGAAAGCCTCGGCCATCGGCGATGTGGAGAGTTACCGATGCTCCTGCGGTGCCCTCCTGAAACAGTGCGACTTTTGGCGGAAGGTGAAAACAGGGATGAAGAAGAGCGGCGTCGAGTTCGACTTTGACGACTTTGGAACTCATTTTACCAGCGGGCCCGCTTGGTTCAGACGCCTCGTGCGGCTGGGTGCGAGGAATCCACTGTTATCCCAGTCAAGCTCGCAGCTCCTTCGAATTGTGCCCTTCTGCCGAAGCCGCCTCGAGCGAACTATCGGTCAGAATCGAATTTTGATTGACCTGATTGCATCAATCCAGGGCGGGCGAATCTTTCTCGATGCTTCCAAGGATCCGGAGCGGCTAACTCAGCTCCTGCTCAGTAAGCAATGGAAAATTCGGGTGGTCCACCTGCTGCGCGACGGCCGCGGGGTATCTAGCTCCTACAAAAAACACCACAACGTGGATATGAAATCCGCCGCCGCCGAATGGTTGCGAACGGAGCGCGCCTGCGTCCATGTCGCCGCGCGAATGGCCCGTAAGGATGTCTTGACGGTCAAATACGAAGATGTCTGTCGGGAGCCGCAGAGGACGATTGAGGAGATCTTTGCCTTCGCCGGATTGGTCCATGGCATCTCGGTCAACGGCGCGATTCCCGAATCTGGACACGTCCTGGGGAATGCGATGCGGTTGAGCGGCGGCAAACGAATCTTGCTAGACGAGAGGTGGCGGACGGAGCTTCTACCCTGCGATTTAAGGGTTTTCGATGCCATTGGCGGGGATCTCAACCGCAGGCGCGGATACATGTAAACTACGACGGATCGCTTGGGGGAGCCTTGGATGCGCTTTGATCTTGCCCACTAGCATTCGCTCGCTGTAGTCGCCCCCTGTGTGCCTAGTTCAAGCAGCGGGCATTTTTTTGATGTGCGGAATTGCGGGAATTTGGACGTTTGATCGCCAGCGGTCCGCAGAAGTCGCCTGGGTGCGGGCCATGCTGACGCGACTCGCTCACCGGGGGCCGGACGACCAGGGAATTTGGCAGGACCATCAGCGGGGTGTTTTCCTTGGGCATCGTCGGCTCGCAGTGGTGGATCTTTCTCCAGCGGGGCACCAGCCGATGATGTCGAACGGTCTCGTCATCATCTTCAACGGAGAGATCTATAACTTCAAAGAATTGAGGTCCGAACTAGAGTCGGATATACGTTTTCAATCCGCAACCGATACCGAGGTGTTGCTCCACGGCTATAAAAGGTGGGGACTAGGCTTACTGGATCGCCTTGTCGGAATGTTCGCGTTTGCGATCTGGGATTCAACTAAGGAGCAACTCTTTCTGGCGCGAGATCGAATGGGCGAAAAGCCACTCTATTACTGTCACTCTCCCAATGGATTTGCCTTCGCTTCGGAACTCGGTGCGTTGACGGAAGTGTTGTGGGCTGATTGTAGCTTGGATAGGGCCGCCTTGGCGCTCTATCTCCAATATCAGTATGTCCCCGCGCCACTCACCATTTATCAGGGAGTGCGAAAGCTTCTTCCAGGACACGCCATGGTTGTCAAGAAAAGCGGCGCGAGAATCTGGCGTTATTGGGATCCAGGGACGTTCCTCGCACGCCCCCGATTCCATATTTCCGATGAGGAGGCCACCGAACGAACTGGAGATCTACTGCGCACCGCGGTAGCAGGACAAATGATCGCCGACGTCCCGGTTGGGGCATTTCTTTCCGGAGGAATCGACTCCAGCGCGGTGGTCGCGCTAATGACTGAGCTCGCGCCGGGGAAGGTTAAGACTTTCACGATCGGCTTTGAATTCTCGGAATACGACGAATCGTCCTACGCGGCAGAGGTGGCCAGGAGATTAGGAACCGATCACACCTGCGAGGTGATGACCGAGCGGCAGACGCTGGACCTGATTCCAACGATCCCCGAAATGTATGGAGAGCCCTTCGCCGACCCGTCAGCCCTGCCTACACATCTGGTTTCATGCGTGGCGAGGAAGCAGGTGACGGTTTCGCTCTCGGGCGATGGAGGGGACGAGGTATTTGGGGGTTACACTCGCTACGTCTCTCTTGAGCAATTGCAAGCCTTGACTAAGAGGATCGGCCCGCTCGGTCCGCTGATTCGGCCACTGGCACGACACCTGCCGGGCAAGTTTGGTCGGGCCGCGGATCTCCTCGGTTGCCCGGCCATCGAGCTCTATCGACGCCTGATCAGTGTGTTCTCGGCCACGGACGTTATGGCGATGACCGGCATAAACTCCAAGTATCCGGAATTTGACCGAGCTTGGAACACTCATCCAAGCCTCAGTGCGCGTCGGCGCGCCATGATGGCTGACTTTCTGACCTACTTGCCGGAAGCAATTCTTGTTAAGGTCGACCGAGCCAGCATGGCGACTTCGCTCGAGACCAGAGCGCCATTTCTCGATCACCGTGTAGCTGAATTCGCCTTGCAGCTGCCGAACTCATTCGTGCGAAACAAACTCTTGTTGCGGAGCCTCGTATTCCAGCGATTGCCGAAAGAGCTAATGGAACGGCCGAAGAGCGGGTTCGGTGTTCCTTTGGCTCGCTGGTTCCGTGGCCCATTGGCAGGGCTGATGCATGATGCTCTTAGCGACTCCATATTGAGTGAGCTGGGCATTTCGAAAACACCGCTGATCCGAAACCTGTGTCGCGAACATGCTGCCGCAGAACGAGATCACGCTCAGCGGCTTTGGGCTCTTGTGGTACTGAGCCTGTGGTGGTCGCGGCGCCCTAGGGCTTCCGCGTCAGAGCACCCGACGCTGCGCCGAGAGGTTGTGACGGCGGGTGAATGCGCAGCGAAGAGGCTCGCTGGCGAAACAAAAAAGATCGGCCTCGAAACAAACGATCTCGAGGGCAAAGCAATATCCATCGGACCCAAAGCAAACGAGATTGAGGCCAAAGCAGATAATATTGTCCTCTCAAATGATCTCGAGAGAAAAGAAAACGAGGTCGACGTCGAAAAGAAGGATATCGAGGGAAAACAGACGTCTGCTGCTTAAAAGATTAGGCTCGAGCTCAGATCAAAATGATTTTGGCTTCAAAACGAATGACATCGTCTCCGGAACAAACGATGATTGCAGCCAGAAACCTGCGGACAGGCTGATCGAGCGAACCCCAGGAAGCCGGAAATAGCCGCAGGCGCGGGTGCTCTCAGGCGCTCTCATCGTTGCTGTATCTCGGATCAGCGGGGGCAAGATCAAAATGGCATTTTTAGCCAAGTCAAGTCGTTCGGCCGATCTCGGTCGACACGATTTCGGGAGAAATTCGCGTTTGAAGTTCGTCGCATCGGGAATATAAGCGCCTGGCACAACTCCAAGGGATATGTATCGATCCGAAAAATATGATTGCATTTTAGCGCAAGTGCCCCAACGGTCCGGACAGCATCAAAAGTCAGCAAGCTGCTGGTTTAAACTGATTCATGCCGTAACGACCATGACTTTTCGCCGCCTACGTACGTGTGTTTGCGCCTGCACCCTTGTCGCCTTCCACATGTCCTTCTTCACTTTAACATCAACTGCTTACGTCTCCCTGACGGCAGATGCCGGGCCGGACCAGAATGCAGGCTGTGATGTACCCATCATTCTGGACGCGGCCGGCTCCAGAGATTCCGATGGTGCTACGCTAACCTACCTTTGGGAGCAGACCAGCGGGACGCCGCGTTTCGACATCGTTGGCCAGGATAGATCGAGGGCGGTGGTAATGTCCGCACACACTCCCGGAGCCTATAAATTTCAGGTAACAGTCGGGAATGGGACCACCACGACAACCGACACAATGACACTAACTATCAGCGCTCCGACCGGAACCGCCCGTTACGTTGATGGAACCCTGTCTGCCGACACCGAGACTTACTCCATAGCGAATCGAAATGACACTGGGTCCGATGGTAACGGCTACAAAACCCTGCAAGCAGCCGCCGACGCGAGCGCGGCGGGAGACACAATCTATATTCGGGCCGGAACCTACCAGGATGGTCCAGCGGTTGGAGGTATCGCGAGCCTCTTGAAAATCAGTCACTCAGGCACAGCGACGGCCCCGATACGATACCAAAGCTACAATTCGGAAAAGGTCATCTTGCGAGGAGGGGGTTTCGAGGATCGAGATTTAAACGGCGACGGAAATGCAGATGGCTCCCTCGTGTCCGGCACCGAGAATTTGATTTGGGTTCAGAACGGCGCGAATTATACCCAGATCGTCGGGCTTGAAATAACCAACTCGGGCACGAATGGCATTCTCGTTGAATCGCAGTACAATTACCTTGCTGAGATCAGCATACACGACAACTGGAAGAGCGGTATCTTCATCCAAAACCCGAACTCTACCGGAGACTTTGCGGGTTGTGTCATGCGCTGGATTGAATCATACCGCAACCGGCACGGCAGCGGAATTACCATTTATCACCCGGAGAACATAGGCGACGCGACCACCACAAATTACGCCGTAGTTGATTCGTTGTTATACAACAACGGCTTCCAGCCAGACGGCATCCGTGTTCTTGCCGCCGCTGGCGACCCCGCAGGCGGAGGCAATTCCGATGGGTTTACGATTTCCAAATTTAACGTCAGTTCTGACGGCACTCAGTTCTATTCACGGGGACATTTCCTGGTCCGAAATATCTCCTACCACAACGCCGATGACGGCTTTGATGTCTCCTTCCGAGATTCCCTACTCGAGGACAATTACACGGTCGGGAATGGCCCCACCGCCGGCCAGGGGTTTAAGGTATTTAAGCAAACCAAAGGGTTACTTTTCCGTGGCAACGTCAGCTACTTCAACCTCGCCCGCGGCATTGATAATCGGTACCTCGTAGGGGAAACAAACAGCGCGTGGCATAACACGGTTTTAAGCAACCAAAACCAGGGGATTTTTAGTTTTGGTGCTGGATCAAGCGTCAAGGATAACCTGACCGCATTTAATGTTCAGACCGATTTCTCGGCAAGCGACGGCGGGGGTCACAACTGGGCGGAGGACGGAGTAAATGTCTCTCCCCCTTACATTGGTGATCCCCAGCTGGTCAATGCAACCCTCGGCAACCCGTTGATAAATAATACCGGCGGCGGAGGCACGAACACTAATCCAAGCGCGAACTACTTCCTGGACCTTGGTTTCAATCCCACCGATTCCGTCGCGACCAAGCTTGAGTATGTGAGATCGCAAATTCGGAATGCCTTCGCACCGACCAGCACAAGCGGAGTTATTGATGCGGGTGTTCTAATTCCCGGTTACGACTGCCCCACGGCGGATGATTCCGGCTCGCCGCCTGCGGCAGACGATCCGCGGCGCCATTGGTACGGTAGCGCCCCCGACATTGGCGCATTCGAGTATAATCCGAGCGCTCCGACACCAACCCCGACCCCATCCCCCACGCCGCTTATTAACCAGGGCTTCGAGGGTCCGGGTTACGATAAGGGAGAAACGTGGACGCCATCGGGCACGGGCACGATTGATCCTGATTCCACCGGCTCGCCTATCGTCGGAAGCGAATCGCTGCACATTACCACTACGGCACAAGCAGGGTCCACAATCGTTTCTTTCCCGGCGCAGGATAATGTTTATGGGTTTTGTCGGCTCCGCTGGACCTCTCATAGCACTCACGGCTTAATTGCGTTCGCTAACAGCGCAGGAGCGGAGCGCGGGATTCTTTCCATTTTGGATGGGACCAATACAATCCGTGCCATTGCTGTGGGCGGAGCCAGTGCCGACGGCTCAACCGGAATGCCGGTTGGTACGGATTTGTATGTCTGGTTTGAATATGAAAAGGGCACCGGATTGAACACGGTGTTTCGCGTTGGCTGGAGCACTGACGGGACTAAACCAGACCTGAGCGCAACTGGGGCACAGGTAGCGCGCTGCGCGAGCGGAACCTCTACCGATCAGATCGCAAACCTTATGATTGGCTCGCCCGATAATGTGACGAACGACTTCTACGTTGATAGAGTCCTCGTCTCGACAGCACCGATTGGGAGCAATCCTTGAGGAAACTTTTCCTTTTGATCGCTGCTCTTGTGGGCGCGACGAGTGCATTAGCCTACTCACCGCCAATCGGCATCCCGGCGCCCTCCTTCGGAATCGATCAGGTGGTCACGATGTATTCCGGGCAAACCTACACCTTTACCGATGGGCGGGGGACGATCATCTACCCGAATGCGGGCAATGGGCCTTACACGCATTACGTAGATAAAAATGCAGCTGGCGCAACCGACACGAGCAATCCTTACGGCACGCCGACGACTCCGCGCCTGACAATTCCTACCGTGCTCACCGCCGGGAGCGTGGTCGAAGTGCATGGTGGAACTTATCAGCCAGGAAAGCTGACTTCCGTTACCGGCACATCCGTTAAACCGGTCTTTATTCGAGGCCTTTCGCATGACGAGGAAGGCGATACCGGTCACGCTCCGTTCGTTTGGGACAACACCTTTACAATGACCAATGTCTCCTATCTCATCATCGAAAACGGCAAAAGTGTCACAACCGCGTTTTCCGGCGGTGGTCAAAGCGGAAGCAGTGGAGATAGGCAAAGTCAACTTCAAATTTTGTCACCCTCCGATCATGTCAGCATTAGATTCTGCGAATTTACCAACCATGGAGACGTCACTACCACAGTGCGGGCGTCGGGAAACCTGAACCTCGGATGGGGAGACTCTACATGGGTGGCGGGACAGGGGACAAACGACGTGGTGGTTTATCGTTGCTGGATTCACGATAACATTAGCGCCCCTGACCTCGAAAATGGCATCCAAGGCATGACTTGGAACAAGGGCCTGACGAACGGGTGGGCACTGGAGAACAACATCTACAACCAAGGTGAGGATGGCATCCACGTCCTTGGCATTCCCGGTCGAGGCGATGCTTATGCTCGAAATATCTACGTAGGCCGAAATACGATCCACGACTGCTTCGAGAACGCGGTTGACGTTAAAGAGTGCTTCTATACCGTTATTTCTGAAAACGAGTTCTACAATTTCCATAATTTTGTCGTCCCGACGGGGGGATCGGATGGCTCGGCTATCGTCCTGAACAATGATGGCGTGATCGCGGACAACGGACCGGCGTGGGTGATCAACAATGTGATCCACGACGCAGGCGTGGGTGTCAGAACTCAAAAGCCGGCTGACATTTATTTCGTCGGTAACGTCTTCTATGACATTGCGCACGATGATACCACTCCCAGACAAACGTCGCTCGGATCGGCGATTGGAGCCGCGATCTGGTGCGGCAACGGGCTGAGCTATCACTTGATTAACAACACCGTGTTTCGCTGCGACGGCGGGCTTTACCTCGACACCTTCAACAATCCCGATCCCACGCATGACAGT
>JACCZO010000042.1 GCA_013695925.1 Chthoniobacterales bacterium | reverse complement strand
GGGGTCAGCGACCCCGGCTACAAAGGAGGCAGCGCATCCCGGTCCGCAGAGCGGACCCACCTTTCTTTTTGTTAGGCAATTTCATCCCCGCAAACCCTTTCAATAATGATTACGGCATCGGCATCGGCCTGCGCGTGCCGCGCTGATTCTTTACCGCAGGCCATTCTGGTCGCGTGCACGGAATGCTTCGGCAGTCTGCTCCTCCTTGTCGGTCTGGCCTCCCGATTGATTTCGGTGCCGCTTATGATTCTGCTCACGGTCGCCTACATCACGACCGAGAGTGAAGCCCCCCGCTCGATCTTCATCATTGCGCAGGAATCTGAACCAAACGTTCCCTTTTTAGACCGAAGGGAGCCGGCAGAAGCGATGAGAAGAAATTTCTGCCTTCTTTTTCTAAAATTCTTTTGCCAAGCAAACGCCCATTCATAGAATTGCCCCCTCGCGACGCTCGAACGAACAGATTTTCAAACAACGTAATTATTTTCTGAAGCCGCCACGCCCTTTCTTTTCAGTTTTCGCTTTTGCTACTTGGCGGCTCCGCGCGGACGGGGTAAGTCTCCGCTGATTCGTTATGGCGAATTTCTTTCCGCGCTGGACCAATTGGCTTCCGCTCAAAATCATGATCTGCGGGATCGTGATTGTGACGGCGCTGGTCGGCGCGACCTGGTATTACGCCACTCCGAAGTATACGCGGGTTGGCTATCAGCCGGTGCAGCCGGTGCCGTTTCCGCATGATCTACACGTCACGCAGCTCGGGATGGATTGCCGTTACTGCCACGATGCCGTGGAAGTCGCGGCCCACTCCAACATCCCCGACACGCAGGTCTGCATGAGTTGCCATACCCAGATCCAGAAGGAGAACCCGAAACTCGAACCGGTGCGCTCAAGTTGGACGACGGGGCAGCCGGTGCCATGGGTGCAGATTCATCGCACCCCGGATTACGTTTATTATAATCACTCGGCGCACGTGAACCGCGGGATCAGTTGCTATAGCTGCCACGGCGAGGTGAACCAAATGCCGGTGGTCTATCACGCCAAGCCGCACAGCATGGCGTGGTGCCTGGAATGCCATCGTGCGCCGGAGAATTTCCTTCGCCCCGAGGATCAGATCACGAATCTCGACTGGAAACCATCCGACGTGAACCCGGCCGCGTTCGTCGCGAAATATGGAAAGCCGGCCGGGGTGACGGAGGATTGGTCGAAGAAGAAGCATCTCACGCAGCAAGAGATCGGGCTGACGTTAAAGCAGCGGTGGGATATTCAACCGCCGACAAACTGCCAGGGGTGCCACCGATGACAAACGCGACACTGCATTGGAAGTCAGGCCTCCGGCCTGACTCGGCGGGCAGCCTTCCAGCCTGCCAGGCCCAGCCCCGACAGGCCAGAGGGCTGTCGGCCGAGTCAGTCGAGACGACTAACTTCCCGGAGGCCAGCCGATGAAGCGGATCCTGCAACATCCAGCTCCCGATCAAACCGGGAAACAATACTGGCGCAGCCTCGGCGAGCTGAGCGATACGCCGGAATTCCGTGGCTGGCTGGAGCGGGAGTTCCCCGCCGGCGCGCAGGAGATGGAAGCCGATGAGGTTTCGCGGCGCAGTTTCCTGAAGCTAATGGGCGCTTCGATGGCGCTGGCCGGTTTTGGGTTGAGCAGTTGTCGCAAACCGGAGATGCATCTCGTGCCCTTTACGAAGAGCGCGGAGTGGACCATCCCGGGCAAGCCGCTCTACTACGCGACCGCGATGCCGCGGCGCTACGGAGCCATGCCGCTGGTGGTGCAGACGGTTGACGGCCGCCCGATCAAGATCGAGGGCAACCCATTTCATCCCGACAGCAATGGCGCGACCGACGCTTTCGCCCAAGCCTCGGTGCTCGATCTTTACGATCCTTCGCGTTCCCAGCGCTTCGTCCAGAAAAACAAACTGTCCGATCGCGCGACGTTTGAGAAATACATCGCCGAATTGCGTCCGAAGATGGCGGACAATGGCGGTGCCGGCCTGGCGTTTCTGGTCGAGGAAACCCATGCGCCGACCCGCGACCGATTGCGCAACGAGTTGCAAAAGCAGTTCCCTCGCATGCGCTGGTGCGTTTACGATCCGCTCCTGAGCGAGGCGCAGCGTTTCTCGACCCAGATCAGCTTTGGCGACAACATGCGGCTCATTCCGCAGTTCGACAAGGCGGATGTTATTCTCTCTCTCGACAGCGATTTTCTGGACTGCGGCGCAGGCGATCTGACCGCCGTGCGTGGCTTTACTTCGCGGCGCCGGGTGCGCGAAGCGAAGGACTCGATGAACCGCCTCTACGTGGTCGAAAATCATTTCACCATCACCGGTGCGATGGCAGATCATCGTTTGCGTTTCCCCGCCAGCCAGATCCCGGCGCTGACCCACGCGCTCGCGAGCAAGCTGGCCGTCGCGACGAAAGATCCGGGCCTCTCCTCTGTTCTTGTCACGCTCAAGGCGCCGACCAAGACGGCGAAATACGATACCAAATGGCTCGACGAGGCGGCCGCGGATTTAATGTCCAAGCCTGGTGCCAGCCTGATCGTGGCCGGGCCGCATCAGCCGGTCGTGGTGCAGTTGATGGTCTACGCGATGAACGCGGCGCTGAAAAACATCGGCACGACCATGCTCCTGCGCTCCCTGCCGCCGACCACACGCACGAGCAGCATCCTGCAACTGGCGAGCGACATCGACGCCGGCCGGGTGAAACAACTTTTCATTCTTGGCGGCGACCCGGTTTATAACGCGCCGCGGTCGATCACCCTCGATCGCAAGACCAAGCTGCCGGTTGATTGGGCCGAGCTGCAGAAGCGTGTTCCCGACGTCGTTAGGCTGGGTCAATATGAAGATGCGACTTCGGCTTTGAGCCAATGGCACGTCCCGGCGGCGCATTATCTCGAATCATGGGGCGACGCGCTCACCCCGAACGCTTCCTACGTCGCGATTCAGCCCATGATTCTGCCGCTCTTCGAGGGTCTCTCGGAACTCGACATGCTTCAGCTGCTGCTTGGCCAGCCGAAAGTCGAGGGTCCGCAGCTTGTCCAGGAAACCTTCCGCCAGACGGCGCCGCCGGGCGATTTCGACGCCGCCTGGAACAAGTTTTTGCACGACGGTTTCGCTGCGCACATCACGCCGAAGGATCAACCGCCGAAGTTCAACGGCAACACGGCTGGCGGAGTCGCGCATACGCTTTGGACTAACGACGCCACTCTCCCGACAAAAGACTCGCCGGAAATCGTCCTCATCGGCAGCTATTCCGTCGACGACGGCCGCTATATCAACAACGGCTGGCTGCAGGAAATGCCTGACCCGATCACAAAATTGACCTGGGACAATGCCGCGATGATGAGCCCGGAATTTGCGAAACACATCGGGGTCAGAAATGGCGATCTGGTCCAGGTGACCGTGACTGAGCCCACCCCAAAAGCACCGGTTGCGCTCAAGGGCAAGCCGACTCCGCCCCCGAAGCCGCAGCGCAGATCGCTCCAGCGTCAGCTCGTCATCGCAGCGCTGATCGTTCCGGGACACGCTGACAACTCAGTCACGATTCCGTTAGGCTATGGGCGCAAACACACCGGCCCGGTCGGTGAGGAAGCCGGCTTTAATGGCTACCTTCTTCGCACCAGCTCCAACCCGCATTTCATCGTCGCCGACGGCAAGGGAATTGGGAGCGTGTCGGTAAAAAAGGTGCCCGGTCACTACGCGCTTTCCACCACCCAGGAACATTTCTCGATCGAAGGCCGCGATCTCGTCAGGGAGGCGACCCTCGAGCGTTACCGCAACGACGAAGATTTCGTCAAGGAACTCGGCGGCGACGCCGAGTTGCCGGCCAAGCTCCCGACCCTCTACAGCCATCCAAAACTCGACGCGCCGCAGCAGTGGGGCATGACGGTCGACCTCAATACCTGTACCGGTTGCAGCGCCTGCGTCGTGGCCTGCCAGGCGGAAAACAACATCCCGATCGTCGGGAAATTGCAGGCCGGCCATGGCCGCGTCATGCATTGGATCCGGATCGATCGCTATTACGCGAGCGCCACGCCATTCAATCAGGACAAGGGCCAGTGGCCGGAAAATCCCGAGCTCGTTCACCAGCCGATGATGTGCCAGCACTGCGAAAATGCGCCGTGCGAAACCGTCTGCCCGGTTAATGCCACCATTCATAGCGAGTCGGGTTTGAACGTGATGGTCTACAACCGCTGCATCGGCACGCGGTATTGCGCAAACAACTGCCCGTTCAAAGTCCGCCGCTTCAATTATTTCGACTACAACCAGCGGCCAGTCGGCAAAAAGAAGATCGGTGGTTTCTCGGTCTACCAGGAATACCTCGGGCCGCTGACTGAAAAGAGCACGCCCGACACGATCAAGCTGCAAAAGAATCCCAACGTGACCGTGCGCATGCGCGGCGTGATGGAAAAATGCACGTATTGCGTGCAGCGGATCGAGGAAGCCAAAATCGCCGCGCACGTGCGGGCGGGCGCTTCGGACAAAACGCTCATCCCGCGCGATTCGTTTACCAGTGCCTGTGCCCAGGCCTGCCCGACGGAAGCGATTGTTTTTGGCGACATTGCCGATCCCGAGACGCGCGTCTCGAAGATCAAGGCGGAGAACCGGAATTACCGGCTGCTCGATTATCTAAACGTGAAGGCGCGGACCAGTTACCTGGCGCGGATTCGCAACCCGAACCCGAAAATGCCGGACGCCGGTTTGATCGCGGTGGCGAGCCCGGCCCATGGCCATGGCGGCCACGGCGGTCATGAGGGCGGAGAAAAACACGGCGCGCCCGCGGCGAAGGAACATCCGCATGAGCACGCCATGCCACCGGAGGCCAAACCGTGATGAGTTGCTGCGACACCTTCTAACCATGGACGGCGCACCTACAGCACCAGAGATCATCGCGGGCGAGGCTTCCGCCTCGGTCGCGAAACCGCTCTCGCGCGTCCCGCTGGTCCTGAACAAGCGCAATTTCGACTGGGTCACGAACCGCATTTCCGGTGCGGTTGAGAATCCGACGCCGCGCTGGTGGTGGGTCGCGTTTGCCATCACCTCTGCGATTGCTGCGTTTGGTCTCGCCTGCATCGGTTACCAAATCTCGACCGGCGTCGGCACCTGGGGGTTGAACTCGCCCGTCGGCTGGGCCTGGGACATCACCAACTTCGTTTTCTGGATCGGTATCGGTCACGCCGGCACTCTCATTTCCGCGATTTTGTTCCTGCTCCGGCAAAAATGGCGGACCTCGATCAACCGTTCGGCGGAAGCGATGACGCTTTTCGCGGTCATTTGCGCGGCGATTTTCCCGGGCATCCACGTCGGCCGGGTCTGGATGGCGTGGTTCCTCGCGCCCGTGCCTAACCAATACGCGATCTGGCCGAACTTCCGCAGTCCGCTGCTCTGGGACGTCTTCGCGGTCTCGACTTACTTCACGGTCTCGGTGCTCTTTTGGTACACCGGGTTGATTCCCGATCTCGGGACATTGCGCGATCGCGCGACCTCGAAGATTAAGAAATTCCTCTACGGAATTTTCGCCCTCGGCTGGCGCGGCTCAAATCGCAACTGGCGCCATTACGAAATGGCCTACCTGCTCCTGGCCGGCCTTTCCACGCCCCTCGTCCTTTCGGTGCACAGCGTCGTTTCGTTCGACTTCGCTACTTCCATTATCCCGACCTGGCACACGACGATTTTCCCGCCCTACTTTGTCGCCGGCGCCATCTTCGGCGGTTTTGCCATGGTGTTGACCCTGATGATTCCGGCGCGCGCCATCTTCAAGCTGCAAGACATCATCACGCCGCAGCACATCGACAAGATGGCGAAGATCATTTTGCTCACCGGCATGATCGTTTCCTACGCCTACGCGATGGAGTTTTTCATCGCCTGGTATAGCGGGAACCAATTTGAGAAGTATGCCTTCTACAACCGGATCTTCGGTCCCTACTGGTGGTACTGGTGGGTCGGCATGCTCTTCTGCAACGCGCTGACTCCGCAGCTTTTCTGGTTCAAGTGGTGCCGGCACAACATCCTCGTCGTCTACTTCGTCTGCATGTGCGTGAACGCCGGCATGTGGTTTGAGCGTTTCATTATCATCGTCGGCGGTCTGCATCGCGATTTTCTCCCGTCTTCGTGGGGACTTTTCACTCCCACCTGGGTCGACATGTGGACCTTTATCGGCACCTTCGGCATTTTCCTTTCCCTCTTCCTGCTCTTCAT
>JACCZO010000025.1 GCA_013695925.1 Chthoniobacterales bacterium | reverse complement strand
CCATCCGTTCACGCAACGGGAATGTTACGAGTGGCTCGCGGCTACGTTGCAGCGCCCGGTTCCGCCAAGTGTAAGGAATTCAGTGGAACGCAAGCGAGGGAACAGCAATAAGCGCGTGAGCAGCGATAAACTCCAGAGCCTCGGCTGGAGTCCACGCTATCCGACGTTCCAGCGTGCGATGACGGAAAGCATCCTGCCCGCTCTGCAACGTTCCCGCCGGTGAGACATACCGCTATGAAAGGCGCCGAAATGAAGGAGGCGCAAGATCAAGCTCACACGTCGCGAGGCCTCCCTTGTGCGCGCAATCGGCTTCACGGAAGCGATGCTCTTCTGCGATGAATACGCGCCTTTTCCTTCTCACTCTTACCTGGTTGGTCACGAACAGTTCGTTCGCTGCGGACGCGCCCATGTCCACTCTCGATCCGAACGCCGCGAACCCCCCCATAGCCGCGCGCAAACCGAAGACGGTTGGGTTGCATGGCGATCAGGTTGAAGACCCATATTTTTGGCTGCGCGAAAAGGAGAACCCGGAGTTGCTCGCGCACCTGAAAGCGGAGAACGCCTACACCGCGGCTGTGATGGCGCCGTTTCAGGCCTTCGAAGATTCGCTCTATCGCGAGATGCTGGGCCGCATCAAACAAACTGATGTCTCCGCGCCTTACCCGCAGCGCGGCTACTGGCTTTACCAGCGCACGGAAGAGGGAAAGCAGTATCCGATTTACTGCCGGAGGGAGGGCGAACTCGGTGCGCCGGAAGAGGTCGTCCTCGATCTGAACGAGCTCGCGAAAGGGCAGAAGTTCATGTCCGTACACTCGTTCGAGTACAGCGATGACAACACCCTCCTCGCCTACTCCACAGATACAAACGGCCATCGCGATTACGATTTTCACCTGAGAAATCTTGCAACCGGGGAAGAGGTGAAGACGCCCCTCGGCAAAGTGGCGGAGCTTGCGTGGGCGGCGGACAACCAGACCATCTTCTTCACGACCGAGAACGACGCGAAGCGAGACTATCGCCTCTGGCGTTACAAGCTCGGCGAGGAGAAGCCGACGCTGCTTTACGAGGAGAAAGACGAACTCTTCAGCGTCTCCATCGGCCGCTCACGCGATGGCAGAATCATGTTTATGGAAGCCGCAAGCAGTCGGACGACGGAGTTTCGTTTCCTGTCGGCCGATGAACCGACGGTCGAATGGCGCGTGGTGGCTCCGCGGCGCGACGAGGTGAAGTATTACCCCGAGCACCGCGACGGAATTTTCTACATTCGCACGAACGACGGCGCGAAAGAATTCCGGGTTGTGACGGCGCCGGTGGCGACGCCGGACGTGGTGCATTGGAAGGAACTCATTCCCGGTGAAGCAGGCCTGACCATCGAAGAATTTGAGCCGTTCGCGGATCATGCGATCGTCGTGGAACGAGCGGAAGGGCTGGTGCGCTTTCGCGTGACCGATTTCGAAAACAAAAAGGGCGAGCGAATCGAGCTGCCCGAACCCGCTTATCTTGCCCAGCCGGAATTCAACGTGGAATTTGAAACCGGTACGTTCCGCTACAAATACGAATCGCCGGTTACACCGCCGAGCATCTTCGAATACAACATCGCAAGCGGCGAAAAGAAGCTCCTCAAGCAAGTCGAGGTGCTCGGCGGTTACGATCCATCCCGTTACATGGTCGAGCGCGTGCGCGCGAAAGCTGCGGATGGCAAGCAGGTGCCGCTCGACGTCGTGCGGCGCAAGGATGTCCCGGTCGATGGGAGCGCGGCTTGTTGGCTCTACGGTTACGGATCGTACGGCATCTCCGTCGACCCTTCGTTTTCCGCGAACCGGATTTCGCTTCTTGATCGCGGCGTCATCTACGCGATCGCGCATATCCGCGGCGGCGGCGAGCTGGGCGAAACCTGGCATGACGATGGGCGCATGATGACGAAGCGGAACACGTTCACGGATTTCGTCGCCTGCGGCGATTTCCTTGTTGAAAACAAATACACCACGCACGAGCGCATGGTGATTCAAGGCGGCAGCGCTGGTGGTTTACTGATCGGCGCGACGATCAACCTGCGGCCCGACCTGGCGAAGATCGCAATCCTGGACGTGCCCTTCGTGGATGTGATCAACACGATGTCCGACGCGTCGCTTCCGCTCACGACCGGCGAGTACATCGAATGGGGCAACCCGAACAATAAAGCCGAGTACGACTACATGAAGACATACAGCCCATACGACAACATCGTGGCCAAAGACTACCCGGCTATCCTGCTCTTTACTTCGCTGAACGACAGCCAGGTCCCGTATTGGGAGCCGGCCAAGTTCGCGGCCAAATTGCGCGCCGGTGAAGACCGACAAGAACCCGCTCCTTTTCCGCATCAATCTTGACGCGGGTCACGGCGGCGCCTCAGGGCGGTTCGATCGTCTGCGCGAAGTAGCCTTCGAATACACTTTCGGACTCGCGGCCCTGGGAATGGTGAAGGATGCGCCGGATTCCACCGCTGCTGCGCAGTAAACGAAATGAATTACACCTCGCTCGGAAAATCAGGCCTGAAGGTCTCCCGTCTCTCGTTAGGCTGCATGACCTATGGCTCGTCGGCCTGGCGGCAGTGGGTCCTGGATGAAGAGGCCGCGTTCCCGTTCTTCAAGCAAGCATGGGAAGCCGGGATCAACTTCTTCGACACCGCCGACATGTATTCAAACGGCGCCAGCGAGGAAGTGCTCGGCCGCGCGCTGACGAAGCTCAAGATGCGGCGAGAAGAAGTCGTGATCGCGTCGAAGCTATTCTTCCCTGTCGGGCAAGGCCCTAACGAACGTGGCACTTCGCGCAAACATGTCCGGCACGCGATTGATGACAGCCTGCGCCGGCTCGGCACTGATTACATCGATCTCTACCAAATCCACCGCTACGACAAGACGACGCCGATGGAGGAGACACTCGAGGCGCTGACGGATCTCGTGCGCGCCGGCAAAGTGCTTTACCTCGGCGCCTCCAGCATGGCCGCGTGGGAGTTCGCGAAGTTTCTCCATCTCGCCGAGCGACATGGCCGGGCGCGCTTCGTCTCGATGCAGAACCACTACAATCTCGTTTATCGCGAGGAGGAACGGGAGAGATTCCGCTCTGCCGCGCGGAGGGCATTGGGATCATCCCTTGGAGTCCGCTCGCGCGCGGCTTTCTTGCCGGTAATCGCAAGCGCGACGATAAATCAGCCACGGTTCGCGCGCAGACTGACGATTATGCGGACAAGCTCTACTACGAGGCCGCGGATTTCGACGTTGTGGATCGCGTCAGCGAGATTGCCGGCGAGCGCGGTGTTTCGAATGCGCAGGTGGCACTCGCCTGGCTCTTGCAGCAGCCGGGCGTCACGGCGCCGATCATCGGAGCCTCGAAGAGTCAGCACCTGAGCGATGCGATCAAGGCCCTGGAGCTCACGTTGACAGTCGAGGAGCTACAGCGCTTGCAGGAATTGTATCAGCCGCATCCCGTGCTCGGGATTGCGTAATGGCGGGACGCGCTCCGTGGCGGCCAGACGGGGAACGGCACGGCAGCGCCTCGTTCGTTATTAGACAGCCGCCGCTAGTTCCGCCGCCACCGCATTGTTCAACGTCGTTCGCTCGCCAAAGAGCTGGCGAATCACTTCCTCCACCGGCAACTCTTGCACATTGATGTCGATGACGTTGCAGTTATCCAGCAACTGACGCGCGGTCTCGGTAACCTGCGCCCGAGGCACTTTCAGCTGCACGGAAAGAGGCGTCTGCTCGATCACCTCACCGAAGGCCGAGAAGTCGCGCGCAGCGGTTTCTTCGAACGTGAGACTGACAATCTTCGCGCCGGAGAAACGATCGATGATCGCTTCGAGCGGTCCATCGAAAAAGATTTTGCCGTGATCGATGATGATGACGCGCTGGCAAAGCTCCTCGATATCCTGCATGTAATGGCTCGTGAGCATCGTCACGATCTTGTGCTCCTGGCTGTAAACGCGCAGGAACTCGCGCACGCGCTTCTGGCTCACCACATCGAGGCCAATCGTCGGCTCATCGAGAAAGAGGACGCGCGGTTCGTGAATGAGCGCGGAGATCAGCTCCATCTTCATGCGTTCGCCTAACGAAAGCTCGCGCACCATGACATTCATCTTATCCGTCACTTCGAGCAGCTCGCTCAAGCCGCCGACCACCTGCCGGAAACGCGCGCGATCGATTCCATAAATCGCGCGATTTAGCTCGAGCGACTCCTGGGCGGGCAGGTCCCACCAGAGCGCGTTTTTCTGCCCCATGAGCAGACTGAACTGCCGCTTCATTTCGTTCTTCCGCTCCCACGGAACGAA
>JACCZO010000004.1 GCA_013695925.1 Chthoniobacterales bacterium | reverse complement strand
AAGGAAGCCTTCCTGGGCTGGGCGGCCAAGCTGCGGCGCCAGCAGCCGGAGGCGGCGATCCATGCGGTCTATGAAGCGTGCGGGTTTGGCTTTGGCTTGCAACGGCAGCTCAGCGCGCTGGGGATCGAGTGCCACGTGGTCTGTCCGCAGAAGCTCGATGAGCGCAATCAGCGGGTGAAGACCGATGGGCGCGACGCCAAGGCACTCTGCCAAAAGCTCGACCGCTATGTCGAAGGCAACCGCGACGCGCTCGCCACCGTGCGGGTGCCGAGCGAGGCGGAGGAACAAGCCCGCGCTCTCCACCGGCAGCGCGAGCAACTGGTCCGGACCCGCAAGCAGCTCGTCGCCCATGGCCGCAGTCTGATGGTCAACCACGCGATCGACCCGGTGAACAACTGGTGGAAGCCGCGCACCTTTGCGAAGCTGGAGCTACCCGCCTGGCTGCGGGCCTTGTTAAGCAACACTCAGCCGCTGCTGGTCAGCCTCGAGACGCAGATCCGTCGGCTCACCGTGCAGTTGGAAGCGAGCGCCGCTCCGGGCCAGCCCCGCGGCCTTGGCGCCCTCACCAGCGTAGTCATCGACCGCGAAGTGGGCGACTGGTACCGCTTCCGCAACCGCCGCCAGGTCGGGAGCTACACTGGCTTATGCCCGGGCGAGTACAGCAGCGGCAACACCCGGGTGCAAAGCTGCGTGACCAAACACGGCAATCCGCGGCTCCGCGCCGCCTTGGTCGAGACCGCCTGGCGGCTGGTCCGCTTCCAGCCCGGCTACCGCACCGTCGCGAAGTGGCGCCACTTGTTAGCCAAAGGCGCCCTCGCCACCGGCGCCGCGCGCAAAAAGGCCATCACCGCCGTGGCGCGCCAGCTCGCCGTCGACCTTTGGCGCATCCGCACCGGCCAACTCCCGCCCGAAAAGCTCGGACTCATCATTTGAAGCGATCAAAGCCGGTTTATTCGAGGGGAACAGCCATCCAGAAAGGAGACCAAAGAGCCAGAGGTAAACTTTAAGACCTAAGCCAACCCAACCCTTTGGAACTCCGACAGAAGTCGCGAGAAATCGTGAGGCGCGCCCGTTGCCTAACCTGAGCACAGGAGCTGTCGTTCGACGCCCTAGATTGGGCCGCCTCTCGTTCCTCTTCCACCGATCGTATTGATCATATTGCTGCTGCTGCCCAGAAGGGCGCACGCACGGATAGGAGTAAGAGCCGCGGAACAAACACCACGAGCCAACGGAAGAGGAAACGTCCCAAGATCAGACCAAACCTCCAACCCAATCTCTCAGCCAATGAATTAAAACAAACCTGAACCCGTAATCACCCTTGACTCCCTACATAGGGGTTAGATGTTGGCGTCACGATTGAACCACGCGAATACAATCATAGCGACAGATACCACGAAGATAACGCCCATCACGAGACGGGGCTCGTCCCGCAGCTTCCTCAGCTTGAGCTTCACAGCGTACGCGGTGAAAACCAAAACAGGGCCCAAAATGTACCACAGGGGGCCGTGGAACCAGGCGATAGCAGCAGCGGCAACCGCGATGGATACCGTGGCGAAGATTCCGACTTTCAGAAGATCAGACATTTCGTGGGTTTTAACATCTAACGAGAAAGAAGTGAGCTACCGCCACCGAGAGCGGGCGGTGCTCGAAATGAAGAGGTTCTAGTCATGATAAAAATGGAGCGTACAGCGGGTGGCGGTTAGCTCCACTGACTGGTTAGATGTAGACCGTGAACTCGCGCGAGAGCGGCTGTGCATCCGCGAGTCGATAAATGTGGGGGTAAGGAGAAGCGGCGCGATCATCCCAAGCCCATTAAATCTCGGTCTGCATCGAAGCCCTCGAGATGGAGGTCTTCGGGTGGCAGCTCAAATGTCTTAGCCTCTGACTCCATAAGCGACACGACCTCATAATATGCGAATGCTCTGCCTCGCTCGAACTGCTCGTCGCTCGTGCCACGAGCCTTCTGTGCTTGCTCCTTCGCCTTGAGCGCGCGATCGCGGAGCTCGGCACCCAAATCGTGCAGGTAGTTCTTGTGGGTTTCGCTCATGGGTGCTGTCTACATCTAACGAGAAAGAAGTGAGCTACCGCCGCCGGGAGCGAGCGATGCTCGAACTAAAAAGGTTCTAGTCATGTGAGAGAGCGGAGCGTACAGCGGGTGGCGGTTAGCTCCACTGACTGGTTAGATGGTT
>JACCZO010000494.1 GCA_013695925.1 Chthoniobacterales bacterium | reverse complement strand
GGCGTGGCAATTTTTCTCTACGGACGCTAGGTGAAAAGTCGCATCGTGCTTCTCGGCGCTCCGGGTTCCGGAAAAGGAACCCAGGCGGAACTGATCACCCGGCATTTTGCCATCTCGGTCACTTCGCCGGGCGCGATTCTGCGGCGGGAACGCGATCTAGGCACGCCCCTTGGGTTGGAAGCGGATGAGGTTTCGAAACAGGGCGGTCTCGTACCCGACGACATCATCGTCAGGCTAATCGAGGACTGGCTGAACCTGCACGGCAAGGAAGGCTTCGTCTTTGACGGTTTTCCACGGACGGTGACTCAGGCTGAACGGCTGAATGAGATTTTGCAAAAGCAAGCCAGCTCGCTCGACCTCGCGATCTGGCTCGAAGTCTCCGAAGAGACGGTGCGCGATCGCATCGCCAGCCGGTTGCAGTGCCGCCGTTGCGGATTCACCACGAGCGTGACCAGCGCGGGCTTCGCCGAGCGCCCGATCTGCCCCTATTGCGATGGGCCGCTGATTCGACGAAACGACGACGACGCTTCGGTTTTGCAGACGCGGTTGACCGAATACAAAACGAAAACGGAGCCGCTCCTGTCGTTCTACGAAAAAGACGACGCGCTCCATCGCATCGATGGAAACAGGGATCGCGACACGGTTTTTGCTGACATCTCGGCCTTGATCGAAGAGCGTGTGAAATGATCCCGATCAAGTCGGCTCGGGAGATCGACAAGATGCGGATCGCTTGCCGCACGGCGAGCGATATCCTGGAGCGGATCGCGGAACTGATTCGGCCGGGCATTTCGACCAGGGAAATCGACCAGGCTGCGGCTGACCTGATGGCTGACGCCGGCGTGCGCAGCGCCTTCCTAGGTTATCGGCTCGGGCACCGCGTGTTTCCAGGAAACATCTGCATTTCGCTCAACGACGAAATCGTGCACGGCATCGGCAGCCAACGCCGCATCCAGTACGGGGACATCATCAAGCTCGACATCGGGGTAGTGCGAGACGGCTGGGTCGGGGACACCGCGGCCACCATTCCGGTCGGGACGATCGATGAGCGAGTCGAGCGGTTGCTGGAAGTAACCCAAAGCGCGCTCCAACGCGCGATCACCCATGCCATGGCGGGCGAACGGCTGGGCGATCTCTGCGCTTCGATCGAGGAAGAGGCGATGCGGCATCATTTCAGTGTGGTGCGGGAATTTGTCGGCCACGGAGTCGGCCGGAAGCTGCACGAAGAACCGCAGGTGCCTAACTATGGCAAACGGGGGAGCGGCCCCCGCCTGAAACCCGGCATGACCCTTGCGATCGAGCCGATGATCAACCTCGGCGGGGCCGGAGTGCGCCTGTTGGAAGACGGCTGGACGGTCTGCACTTCGGACGGTTTGCCCTCAGCCCATTTCGAACACACGGTTTTGATTACGAAAGACGAACCTGAAATCCTGACATGGCGCGCAAAGACGCAATTGAGGTAGAGGGCACAGTGGTCGAGCTCCTGCCGAATACGATGTTCCGGGTGGAACTGCCCAACGGGCACTGCGTCCTCGCCCATATCTCGGGGAAAATGCGGATGCACTTCATTCGCATCTTGCCAGGGGACAAAGTTATGCTAGAAGTTTCCCCCTACGATTTGTCGAAGGGGCGAATCACTTTTCGCCATCGCTAGCGCGGAGAAAAAGCTCCGCGTTTTTCGTCTCGTAAAACCATGAAAGTACGGCCGTCAGTTAAAAGACTTTGTGAAGGATGCAAGATCGTGAAGCGCAAAAACGTGGTGCGCGTGATTTGCAGCAAGAACCTGCGCCATAAACAGCGACAGGGCTAGGAGACCGTTATGCCAAGATTACTCGGAGTTGAAATTCCCGCCGATAAACGCATCGAAGCGTCGCTCACCTATATTTACGGCGTCGGTCCTTCGACCGCCAGGCGCGTCCTTGAACAGACCAACATCGACCCCAACCTGCGGGCCAAGGATCTGACCCCGCAGCAGATCAACGAAATCATCCAGACGATCACGCACAACAAGCTCCCGATCGAAGGCGATCTCCGCCGCGAGACGCAGAGCAACTTAAAGCGTCTGCAGGCGATCAATTGCTACCGCGGCATTCGCCATCGCCGTGGATTGCCGGTCCGCGGACAGCGCACCTCGACCAATGCCCGCACCCGGAAGGGGCCGCGCAAGACCGTCGGCGTCATTCGGAACAAGGATGCGAAAACGGGGAAAGTCTAACCTAACGAACTGACATGGCTGAAGAATCCGAAAACCAAACACCCGCTGAGACGCCGGCCCCCGAAGAGCAGGCCGCTCCTCCCGTAAGCGAGACGCCGGTCGAAGCGACCGCCGAAAAGTCAGCGGAAGCTCCGGTCGCTGCTGAGACCGCGCCGGCGACAGAGGCGAAGAGCGAAGCCGCGCCGGCGAAAGCTGAACCTAAGCCGAAGGCCGCCAGGAAGACCAAGAAAGCGGAAGCCCCGGCCGCTGAAGCTCCGAAGGAAAATCTTTCACTCGACCCGAACGACGTCGAGAAGCCTAAGATCATCAAGGCGAAGGGGAGCAAAAACGTGCACTCCGGCTATGCCCACGTGCTTTCCACTTTTAACAACACGATCGTCACCATCACCGACCTGCAGGGTAACGTGATCGGCTGGTCGAGCGCCGGTAAAGTCGGGTTCAAAGGCTCGCGCAAAAGCACCGCCTACGCCGCCCAGATGGTGGCGCAGGACGCCTCGCGCCAGGCGATGGGCCACGGCCTGAAGGAAGTGGAAGTTCTCGTTAGGGGACCAGGCGCCGGTCGTGAATCGGCCGTCCGCGCGCTCCAGGCTATCGGACTCGATCTCACCGTCATTCGCGACGTGACCCCGGTGCCGCACAACGGTTGCCGCCCGCCGAAACAGCGCCGCGTCTGATTCTCTCAACTCTCAACTAGCGACCCTTAACTTCTTCGATGGCCAGATACACCGGACCCAAAACCAAGATCGCGCGCCGCTATGGCGTGCCACTTTTCGGACCTTCCAAATCGCTCGAGCGGAAAAATTATCCGCCAGGCATGCACGGCCCCAAGGGCTCGCGACGCAAGCAATCCGATTACGCCATCGCCCTCGGCGAAAAGCAGAAGCTCCGTTTCCAATACGGCCTGATGGAAAAACAGTTCCGTCGCATCTTCGAGACGGCGCTCCAGCGCCGCGGTGTCACCGGTGAGACGCTCCTCCAACTTCTCGAAACCCGGCTTGATAACGTCGTCTACCGTCTCGGCCTCGCGAACACACGGAGTGCCGCGCGTCAGTTGGTTTCGCACGGTCACGTCCAGGTCAACGGCAAGAACGTCAACATTTCCTCCTTCAATGTGAAAACCGGCGATGAGATCACGATCAAGGATCGCCCGAAATCCCGTCAGCTTGCGTTGCGCAACATGGAGTTGACACAGATCGCTCCGGTGCCCGATTGGCTGACGGTCGATCGCGATGCGTTGAGCGGCAAAGTCGCGCACATTCCGTCGCGCGAGGAAATGCAGCCGATGGTCAACGAACAGTTGATCGTCGAGTTGTACTCGCGCTAGGCCCAAGGAGCGGCGGTTTGAAACCGCCGAGGGCGCTTACAAAGCGCCCTTCCTTGCTTTCAGCAGCGCGAGCGCTTTGTCGTAGCTGCAGCGCGTCAGATAATGCGCCAGCTGAGGATCGAGCGGTTTCGGTAACGCTTCGCTGAGCACGACGATCTTTTCCGAAATGGTTTTCAGTTTTTCGAGATGTTGTTCCGGCTCGCGCCGGCTGGCTTCGTCGGCGATCAGGGTGCGCCGTTCGCGGAGCGCAGCGACAAGATTGGCTTCAGGTGAATTCAGGGAGTCGGTTGGCATCATTAAAATCCGCAACTAAACTTGAATCCCGTCGGGATTTTAAGCAAGCCTCCGAGATGGCTGAGCCGGAGACAAAACGGGTCCTGAGCGTGGACGATGACAGCGCGGTCCTGCGCATCATGCGCGAAGCCCTCCAGTCCATTTTGCATTGGGAAATCGACACGTCACCCAAGCCCGAATGCGGCTTCGAGCTGGCGCTGAAGGAAACTTACGACCTCATGATCTTCGATTTTTCAATGCCTGATGGTGAAAGGTTTCGCCAGAAAACCACGGACGCGCGCTTCTTGGAGAAGCAATCGCCTGATCGAGAAGGTGAAAGCGTGCTTTCCAGAGCTGCAGACGGTGTAGACGCTTCGCTCTGCGAGGCGCGGCGGTTAGGCGAGAGAAGCTTCGGCTTGCAACTGGCGACGAGCTTCCAGCCAGTCGTGGGCCGAGTCGCCGGGCATCCCATTCTGCGCTCGCCATTCCGAGATGAAGTAAGCCCGCATCCGGATTTGCTCGTCAGCCACCGCCGGGGTGGAACCGCTCTCCGCTGTTTTTTTGGCCCGCGGTTTGCGCGTCGCGCTCGGTTTCTTTACCGTCGCGGCGCGGCCCTTGCCGGCGCTTTTCCCATGGGTTACCGCTTTTGCAGCCCTCTTTTTCGCGGCGGCTGGCTTGGCGGATTCTGCCGCGCTGTGGCCGTTACTCGATTCTATATTGGGCGCGGAGGCGGGGTTCTCCGGCGCCGTTGCCTCTTTCGATTTTTTTGAATTTTTCGCCATTTACTTTTGCTTTGGGTCGGCCAAGCCTGTACCCGCCGAGCGTGGGGTGCGCAAGCGGAAACGGCACGAAAAAGCTCCTGCGGCCAGCGACCAATCCTAACGATGAGGCATTTTATTTTTAGATGGGCGATCACTACGGTGGCCGTGATGATCGCAGCCTCCATCATCCACGGGATTCGTTATGACAGCGCTGGCTCCCTCATCGGCGCCGCGCTCCTGCTTGGGATACTAAACGCGTTTCTGCGTCCCATTTTGCTTCTGCTGACGGCGCCGCTCATTATTCTCACCCTCGGTATTTTTATTTTCGTGGTGAATGCCCTCATGCTCCTGCTCGTGAACCAGTTTGTGCGCGGCTTTCACGTCGAAAGTTTCGGGAGCGCATTCTGGGGCGCGATTTTGATTAGCATCGTGAGCTGGATTTTGAGTTCCTTTTTCCGCGGAAGCGATGGCCGGGTCCATCCGCTGACCCACCACCCAAGAATACGGCGCGTCGAAGGCCGTGTCGTCAGCAGCAGCAAGCCGGGCGAATCATGACCTATTGCCTCGGCATGCTCTGTCGCCAGGGCGCAGTTTTTCTTTCCGATTCCCGCACCAGCGCCGGGATGGATAACATCACGGTCCGGACCAAGATGCGGATCTACGAGAAGCCCGGCGACCGGGTGATCTGCATCATGAGCTCGGGGAACTTGTCGCTCACCCAGGCGACTCTGGCCTTGATCGACGACGATCTCCATCTCAACGAGAGCCATCCGGCGCGCAAACATTTGCTCAACCGCGAGACGCTCTACGAGACGGTGCGCTACGTCGGTTCCAAGGTTCGGATGGTGGAAGCGCGGGACCGGGCCCCGCTTGAAGCCGACGGCTTTGATTTCAACATCAACCTGATCGTCGGCGGTCAGATTGCCGGACTGGCGCCGGAAGTGCACTCGATTTACCCGCAGGGCAACAGCATCCATGCGAGCCGGGATTGCCCTTATTTGCAGATCGGCGAATCGAAATACGGCAAACCGATTCTCGATCGCGGCTTCAGTTACGACGGCACCCTGATGGACGCGCTCAAGTTCGGTATCATCTCGATGGATGCGACCATGAAGAGCAACGTCGCCGTCGGGCCACCGATCGACATCCTTTGCTACAAGACCGATTCGTTGCAGGTAAAAATGCGCACTCGGCTGGAGCAAAACGATCCTTATCTCACCGAGATCAGCCAGAAATGGCAGGACGGTATCGTTCGGCTCGTTAGGCAAATGCCGGTGGCAGATTTCAGCAAAACGGCGCTCGGTTTCGCGACCGCGGCCTGAGCTTCGCGGTCGCGAGGGACGGCTTTGCCAGCCCGTCCCAGCCGGGGGTTGGAAACCCAAGACCGCGATTTCTGAGAAAAGTTTGTTGTGGGGTTGGAAGAGGGCGGACCTGGGGTTGGTTCGCCCATTTGTTTTCCGCTCTTCACTCGTGCTCGTGCTCCTGCTCGTGATCGTAATCGTAGCCCAAAGCGTCGAGCACGAGCACGAGGACGAGCATGATCAGAAGAAAGCGGGCTAATGTCGCAGACAGGCGTCTCAGAACACTTGCGTCCCTGCTCCCTCCTGTGCACAATAAGCGGCCTGAGTTTCCCCGCACAGAGCGCGTATTCCTAAATGAAAATTTCGCTCATCCCTGACGCCCTCCGGCCGATCGCCCAAAAAATTGAAGCCGACGAGCGCATTTCCGATCAGGACGCTCTCCAACTCTATCGCTCCACCGATCTCAACGCCCTCGGCATGATGGCCAGCGCGGTGCGCGAACGCAAAAACGGCAACGTCGCCACCTACATCCTCAATCGCTACATCAACTACTCGAACATCTGCGTGCTCTCCTGCCAGTTCTGCGCCTTTGCGGCCAAGAAACGCGACGCCCACGCGTTTGAGAGTTCGATCGACGAAATCGTGGCTGCGGTCGAGGAAGCTCTGGTCAGTGGCATCACCGAGGTGCACATGGTCGGCGGCCTGCACCCGACCCTCAACAAGGATTGGTATCTCGAACTTCTCACCCGACTGCGCGCGCTCGATCCGCAGCTCCAGCTGAAGGCTTTCACCGCGATCGAAATCCGCCACATGGCGCGCCGTATTTTTAAAACCTCGATCGCCGAAACGCTCGCCATCCTGCGCGAGGCGGGCCTCGGTTCGCTTACGGGCGGCGGCGCGGAGATATTCGATCCCGCGGTGCGCGATGAATTATGCCGGGGCAAAGAGAACGCCGCGGAATGGCTCGAAGTCCACCGCACCTGGCACGAGATGGGGGGACGCAGCACTTGCACGATGCTTTACGGCCACATCGAAACGCTTGAGCAGCGGGTCGATCATTTGCGCCAATTACGCGAGCTGCAGGATGAAACCCACGGTTTCACCGGCTTTATCCCATTTGCCTTTGAGCCCGGCGAAGGGACGGTGCTTTCTCATATCCCGCACGCCACCGCCTTTGATCAGCTCCGGAACCTCGCAGTGAGTCGCATTTATCTTGATAACATCGAGCATCTCACCGCCTATTGGGTGAGCATGGGACTGCCCCTCGCCCAGGTTTCGCTGTCGTATGGCGTGGACGATCTCCACGGTACCATCATGCGCGAGAAAATCTTCCACATGGCAGGCGTGACAACGCCCGAGGAACAGACCGTCGAGACTCTGCGCCACGCCATCCGCGAAGCCGGCCGTGATCCAGTGCAACGCGACAGCTACTACAATCACGTCACGCCCGCGAAATCGGCCGCCGCTCCGGAAGCGGACCGCACCCTGGTCTGCGCCTGAGGTGCCGGCGTCCGCTTCGCCTCGCCTCGGTTGCGTCAGATACCTTAACGCCCTCCCGCTCATCCACGGCTGGCGCGGCCCGGTGCAGTTTGATCATCCCTCGCTCCTCTGCCGGCAACTGGCGGACAGCGAGCTCGATGGCGCCCTGGTTTCGAGTTTTGAATACCTGCGCAATCCGATTTACTCGGTCGTCGACGGACTCGCGATCGCGTCTCACGGCCCGGTCTTTAGCGTCATCCTTGCACACCGCGGTCCGATTGAACGTTTGCGCGAGGTCGTGGTCGATCCCGCGTCGGAGACGTCGGTTCACCTTCTGCGCTGTTTGTTAGGCGAACGCGGTCTTGCGCCTGAATTTGTTTTCGAGGGAGAAATGGACGCGGAGCGCGGTGGGCTTTTGATCGGTGATCAGGCGATTCGTTTTCGGCAGGAAAGGGCGGAGGATTTTCAGATCCTCGATCTTGGTGCGGAATGGGACCGGACGACCGGACAGCCCTTTGTCTACGCGCTTTGGCTGGTCCGGCCGGAGTATCCCGGGAAAGCGCCGATTGCGGATGCCCTGCGATCGTTAGGCCAGGAAAATCTTGCGCATCTCGATCGCCTGATTGCGACGCAGCGGGAGGATCGCCGCGCCTTTTGCGAATTTTACTTTCGCGAATGTTTGCGATTTTCCTTTGGCGAAGAAGAAAAAAAGGGGTTCCAGACGTTTGCTGAACTATGCGTAAAGCACAAACTGCTGCCGGCCGTTCCGCCCGCTCCGGCGCTCGTCTAGGACGCGGCAGCCGCGAGGTGCGAATCGGAATCTCGGGGTGGAATTACAAGCCATGGCGAGGCGTTTTCTATCCTCTCAGACACCCCCAGAAGCGTGAGCTGGAATACGCCAGCCGTGCCTTCCGCACGATCGAGATCAACGGCACCTTTTACTCGCTCCAACGCCCGGCCACTGGCCCTATTCCGAGGAACTGACGACCGATCTCGTTTACTGTCGTCTGCATGGTGACACCCAGCTCTACGTCCGCGGCTACGGCGATCGCGTGCTCGCGTCCTGGGCGGAAAGAATCCGGCGCTGGCGGGGCGGACGCGACGTTTTCGTTTACTTTGATAATGATGCCAAGGTTCACGCCCCTTTCGACGCCCAGCGACTGGCGCAGTCGCTCGCCTAACGTGATCGCGAAATGAAGCGGGCGCGACGCTGGGTCATGGCTTCCCCGAACGGCACGGCCAGTCCGGTCGTATTCTCGGACCATGTCTGCGGCCTGCCCTGCATTGCCCGCCTTCTGCAACGCAGGGGACTGCTCAACGACGAACAGGCGACTGATTTTCTTCAACCGCGCCTGCGACGACTGGGCGACCCGTTTCTGCTCCCCAACATGCAGGCGGCGGTGGATCGGATCCTGTGCGCTCTGGATGAAAACCATCGCATCGTCCTCTATGGCGACTACGACGTCGACGGTGTTACCTCCCTCGCGCTCTTGCACGAAATGCTCACCGCCTACGGCGCCCCGCCCGCGCTCTTCCTGCCTTCGCGGATGGAGGAAGGCTATGGGCTGAGCACGGAAGGAATCGAGCGTTGCTGGCAAACGCATCAGCCGCAACTCCTGATCGCGGTCGATTGCGGGACCGGCTGCTGCGCGGAAGTCGCCCAGATCTGCGCGCGCGGCGCGGAGGTGATCGTGCTTGATCATCACGAGCCGAAGGGAGCCCTGCCGGATTGTGTCGCGGTGGTGAATCCAAAAACGGTCGACGGCTGCGCCTACACCTATCTCTGCAGTGTGGGCATCGTCTTTAAACTTTGCCACGCTCTGCTCAAGACCCGTCCGCTGGCCGATTTCGACCTGCGGCAGCGACTCGACCTCGTCGCCCTCGGGACGGTGGCCGACATTGTGCCGCTCGAGGCAGAAAACCGTATTCTGGTCCATCACGGAACGCGCGAAATCGCCCGCCGGCGATTGTTAGGCATGCGTGAACTGATGAAGGTGGCCGCGGTCCGGCCACCGATCGCGGCCGAACACATCGGCTTTCGTCTCGGTCCGCGCCTCAACGCGGCCGGGCGCCTAACGACGGCAGAAAAAGCGCTGCGGCTTCTGCTTACCACCGATCCGGGGGAAGCGAGTGCCCTCGCTGTCGAATTGGACCGACAGAATCGCGAACGGCAAAGCGTGGAGCGCGAAATCGTCCAGGCTGCGGAAGCGAGGGTCGCAGAAGAGAACCTTTCCGAGTCCGCCGCCATCGTGCTCGGTGATCGCGCCTGGCATCCAGGTGTCCTCGGGATTGTCGCCTCTCGTCTCGCGCGCAGTTACCATCGGCCCACCGTCATCGTTGGCTTCGACGAAGCGGGACTGGGAAAAGGCAGCGGACGCAGCATCGCGGGACTCTCGCTGGTCGCGGCCCTGGGACGCTGCGCGGAACACCTCGAGAAATTCGGTGGGCACGAGATGGCCGCTGGCCTGACGCTTCGGGAGGAAAGGTTTCCGGCCTTCCGCGTCGCGTTTCAGGAAGCCTGCCGCGAAATGATTTCCCCCGAGCACCTCGAACCTTGTCTTCATCTCGATGATGAACTGACATTGCGGGAATTGAATTGGGATCTGCTCCGGTGGCACGAGCTCCTGCAACCCTTCGGGCAGAGTAATTCCCAGCCGCTTTTTCTCGCCCGCGGGGTCGAGCCGGTCGCGCCGCCGCAGATTCTGAAAGAGAAACATCTCGTCCTGCGCCTCCGGCAGGATGGCCGTTACCAGCGGGCGATTTATTTCGGCGGTGCGGAAGAGCCGTTGCCGGAGGCGCCATGGGACGTGGCGTTTCGCATCAGCAGCGACGAATACGAGGGCGAGATTCGTCTGCAAATGCAGGTCGAGGCGCTCCGCACCAGCATCCCGGTGGAGCGATGAGCCTAACGAGCGCAGATTCGTTAGGCGAGATCGAGTGGATTCCGCGTCCGCGCAGTACGCAACTGCGCCGGCTTGGACTCGAGACCGTCGGCGATTTGCTCACCCATTATCCGCGGCGTTACGAGGACCGGCGCGAGTTCGCCGGTTTTCCGCGGGAGGCAAGCGAGCAGCCGGTCTGCCTCTGTGGGGAAGTGGTTAAGACGCGCCTGAATCGCTTCGGGCGCAGGAAGATTTTCGAAGCGACCTTGCAGGAAGACGGTGCGCACGCTCTGAGTCAGCCGCTCATCCTTCGCTGGTTCAACCTCCATTACGTCCAGAAAATGATCCTGACCGGGCAACGCCTGGTCGTTTTCGGCAAGCCGCGCCTGCGCGGGCAACGCCTCTGCCTGGAACACCCGGAGTTCGAGGTGATCGAGAACGACGACGAAATCTCAATCCACTTCCGCCGGATCACGCCGATTTATCCCGCGACCGAGGGATTGTCGCAGCGCGTCTTACGCGGTTTGATTTATCGCCTGCTCGAGGAATGGGAAGAGGACGATGGCCGGACTCTGTTGCCATCTGAAATCGATGCGACTCAATCGCCCCGGGCCCGGCACGAGATTCATTTTCCTTCCTCGGAGGAAGACCTCGCGCGCGCCCGCGAAACGCTTGTCCTGGCGGAATTCTTCGCGATACAAATGCTTCTCTCCTCCCGCCGGGCGCGTTCCCGGGCGCGGAGCGGGGCGATTCATTGCGGCCCGGGAGAATTACTCGAGCGCTTTCTGCGCGCGCTGCCGTTTGACCTAACGAATGCGCAGGCCCGGGTGATCGAGGAACTGCGCGGCGATCTGCGCTCGAGCATTCCGATGAACCGCTTGCTGCAAGGCGACGTTGGCTCGGGGAAAACAGTGGTCGCGATCGCCGCCATGCTGCTTGCCGTCGAAGCCGGCTTCCAGGCGGCGTTGATGGCGCCGACGCAGATTCTTGCCGAGCAGCATTACGAAGTCCTGCGGCGCTGGCTGGAGCCGTTAGGCGTGCCGGTCTCGTTGCGGACTGGTGCGCGCAAAGAAGACCCGCTGCCGCTCTTTGCCAACGCGCAGGCGCGAACTCCGGGGAGCACGGGCTGCCAGCCCGTTGTGCCGGAGAGTCTCTCCGGCACATCCGCGTCGCAGATACGCTACGGGAAGCGAAACCTTCCGCATTTCGAACGGCCATGGGCGAAGTATGCCGTCACCTTCTCCACTCGAAAGAAACGCGAACTCTCAACCGCCGCGCGCGACATCGTTCTTGAGTCCCTGCTCCATTGGAATGAGGAGCGATACACGCTTTACGCCGCGTGCGTAATGCCGGATCACGTCCACCTCCTGTTTGAGCCCGCGATCAAGGAAACAAGTGGCGGCGAGACGGTCTTTTTTTCGCTAAGGGAGATTTTTCACAGCATCAAAAGCCATACCGCGCGCGTTATCAATAAAGTGGCAGGAACGACGGGGCCAGTTTGGGAGGAGGAATGGTTTGACCGTTTGATCCGCTCGGAAAGGGATTTGCAGGAGAAGTTCGATTACGTTCTAAGGAATCCGTCCGACGCCGGATTGGAGAGGGGGGAGGGGCGCTATCCATGGATTTGGTTTCCGGGAATTCCCGACCGGAACACTGCGCGCGGGCGGCGCGCAGACTGCACGCCGCGACGGGCTGACAGCCCGTGCTCCCCGGAGAGGAAAGCGCCCCTTGGCCAGATTTTTGTCGGCACCCATGCCCTGCTCTACGAGCCGGAAGGTCTCGAGAATCCCGGGCTGGTCGTGATCGATGAACAACACAAGTTCGGCGTCGCGCAACGTGGCCGCCTAACGACACCAGACCCGGCCCCGGATGTTCTCGTCATGACCGCGACGCCAATCCCGCGCACGCTGACGATGAGCCTTTATGGCGATCTTGATGTTTCGACGATCGATGAGATGCCGGCCGATCGCGGCAAGATCGTGACCGCGGCGCGCGCTGAAGAAAAGCTGCCGGATGTGCTCGCGTTTTTGCGCCGCGAACTGGAAGCGGGCCGGCAGGCTTATATCGTTTATCCGCTGATCGACGAGAGCGAGAAGCTGGAGGCGAAAGCGGCGAGCGCGGAGTTTGAAAAATGGCACGAACGCCTCGGGCCCTTCCGCTGCGAGTTACTTCACGGGCGCATCCCAGCGCCCGAAAAACAGGCGATTATGGAACGTTTTCGCCGTGGCCTAACACGTGTGCTGATCAGTACCACGGTCATCGAAGTGGGCGTAGATGTGGCAAACGCGACCGTCATGCTGATCGAAAACGCGGAGCGTTTTGGCCTCGCACAGTTGCACCAGTTACGGGGGCGGATTGGGCGGGGCGAGCACAAATCTTATTGCATCCTGCTCCGCTCCGATCCTTCCGAGGAAACCATCGCCAAGCTGGGCGTCCTGGAAAAAACGAGCAACGGCTTCGAGGTCGCGGAAGCGGATTGGCAGCTGCGCGGCCCGGGCGATCTCCTCGGGACGGCGCAGAGCGGTTTACCGGCTCTGAAGCTTGGCAATTTGCGCACCGACGCAAAATTGATGCAGCGCGCGCGGCGGGCGGCGAGCAAAATCTTCCGCGACGACCCGCTCCTGGAAAAGCCGGAGAATCAACGTTTCCGGCCATTGGTTGTCGAAGAAGTGGGCAAAACCTTCTCCCACGTCAGTTGATGAAAAATCTATTCAAGTTTCTCTTGTTAGTGCTCGTCCTAAGCGCGGGTGTCTCACTCCTTTACGACTATCAATTGCGGCATGGCCGGCTCAGCCTCAAGGAGCGTTCGACTTCGGAGAAGTATACGCTGGCGCAAGACGCGGCGGTCGATCCGAAGGCGATCGCCAGCCTCGCTTCCCTCAGTAATGAGCGCCGGAAACTGGTCGCGGGGGTCATCCCGTCGGTCGTCAGTGTGAAGACTTCGAAGCGAATTCAGCGTCCGCAATATGGCCTTGATCCGTTCGATTTTTTCCGGGGCAGTTATCGCCAGTATCGCGGCCCGGCGGAGGAAGCGCTCGTCCAAAATTCACTCGGCTCGGGTGTGATCGTGACCAAGGAAGGTCACATCATTACGAATAATCACGTGGTCGATCAGGTGGACGAAATCGAAGTGGTCCTGAGCGACGGCCGGACAAAAAAGGCGCGCGTGATCGGGGCGGACAAGGAGCTGGACCTCGCGGTTTTGAAAGTCGACGAGCCCGGGTTGCAACCGCTCAAGCTGGGCGATTCCGATGTCGTCCAGGCCGGCGATTTTGTCCTCGCGGTCGGCAACCCCTTTGGCTTCGACGAGACGGTGACGGACGGCATTATCAGCTCGAAGGGCCGCCCGAATCGCGTCGACGGCTTCGGCGATCTCCTGCAGACGGACGCTGCGATCAATCCCGGGAACAGCGGCGGTCCGTTGATCAACCTGAGCGGCGAAATCGTCGGTATCAATACCGCGATCATTTCGCGCAGCGGCGGTTCGCAGGGGATCGGCTTCGCCATTCCTTCCAACACGGTCAAGATGGCGCTGGAGAGTTTGCTGCAAAAGGGGCGGATCATTCGCGGGTATCTCGGGATCGAGACGGCCGCGCTGCTACCGGGGCAGATCAACGCCAAGGACAGCGCGGGCGTGCCGGTGGTGGCGGTCATAGCGAATTCGCCGGCGGCGGAAGCCAAGATCCAGCAGGGCGATATTATCCAGAAATTCGATGGCCGCGAAGTGCGCAACATCGCGGAATTGCGCCGCCTGGTTTCGCAGGTGGAGCTGGACAAAAAAGTGGAGGTGCAGGTGGCGCGCCAAGGCAAGCCCGTTACCCTCGCGGCCACGATCAAGGAGCAGCCGGCCAATTATGGATTGGCCCGCGCCCTGCCGCCGGATGGTCGCGGACGCCCGGCCCCGCCGCTTTCGCCTAACGATTCCGAGACCGATCAACCGGACCTGGGGCCACCGAATGAAAACGGGGGCGCGCTCGATTCGATCGAGGTGCGGGAATTAACCCCGCAACTGGCGCAACGGCTGGGCGTGCCCCGGGGCGTGCGCGGGGTGGTCATCTCGCAGGTCGGGGCGGAGTTCTCGGGCGGGCAATTGCGCGCCGGCGATGTGATTGAAGCGATTAATCAGGAGCCCATCGCCTCGGTGCAGGATTACGAGCAGACGGTTCAATCGCTCGATCCGAATCAACCGCAGGTGCTCTCGGTTTGCCGGCAACGGAGCCGGTCGTTCGTGGTCATTAAACCGCGCTGAGGCAAGGGCCAGGGCGCCCTGCGGGAAACGCGCATAACGGCGGCCAGTTTCGAATCTGTGAATAAGCGTCGGGCTGATCTGGTCCAAGGCTGCACATCAATCAAACACCATGAAACGAATCCTACTTGCACTAACGATAGTCGGTTTCCTGCTCCCTCTCGCGCCGCGAGCGCAGGCGGATACCGAAGTCTCGCTGAACTTCTTTTACGATAACCTCTCCGATCAGGGGAGCTGGATCGAGGTGGCCGATTACGGTTATGCGTTCCAGCCCAGCGTGGCGGTGAGCAACTCCGATTGGCGACCTTACGCCGACGGGTATTGGGCCTACACCGATCTCGGCTGGACCTGGGTGTCTTACGAAGATTTCGGCTGGGCGACTTATCACTACGGCCGCTGGGCAAATCTCGACAGCTTCGGCTGGGTCTGGGTGCCGGGGTATGAGTGGGGTCCCGCGTGGGTCTCCTGGCGCACCGGCGGCGATTATGTCGGCTGGGCCCCTTTGCCGCCGCAGCGGGGCGAGGTGGTCTATGAAGGCACCGCCATTACCAACCAGGTGGACATTCAGTTCGGCATCGGGCCGCTCTATTACAACTTCGTCGACATCCGCTACATCGGCGAACCCGTCCTCCGGAGCCGAATCCTCCCGCCGACGCGCAACGTCACGATCATCAATAACACCGTGAACGTGACCAACATCACCTACAATAACTCGGTCGTTTACAACTACGGGCCCGATTTCAACCGGTTGAATCAATATTCGACCCGCCCGGTGCAGCGCCTCACGATCCAGCGCGAGACTTCCGTCGGAGCCAATCTGGCCCAGGGCCGCAAAGGGAACTTCAATCGTGTCAGTGGCAACCAATTGACGGTGGTCGCACCGGCCATCCAGAAGTCGCAGCAGCCGGTCGCTCCGAAGCAGGTCAAAACGAAAGTGGCCAAGCCGACTCTCGAGACCGGCTGGAAGGGCATCAACAACCGCCAACAAGTCGAAGCGGAGATGAAGAAGGGCGACCCGAAAAACATCAAGGCACCCGATTTGCAGCCGCAGAAAGGCCGGAAACGCGAAGCAGTGGCCGGCCCGCAGCAGGGGGCTGATCAAAATGCCGCCGGGCAGCAGCAGGAAGCCGCGCCGGACGCCAACGCCGCCGGCCAGCAGGCACAGGATCGCCAGCAACAGCGCGAACAGGCGCGACAGCAGCGCGAGCAGGCCCGTCAGCAGAGTGAACAAGCTCAGCCGGGCGAACAGCGCGACCGTGCCGCCGAGCAGAGCGAAGCGCAAAAGAACCGCGAGGAAAATCGCAAGAACCGTCGTGGCCAGGCAGGGGAAGCCAGCGAAACCGCAACGCCGGATGCCGGGCAGCAGGAGTCCGCGCAACCATCCGAGGAGACTGAGCGGAGCGAAACGCAAAAGCCCGACCGTGAAAAGCGGGCCGAGGAACGCCGCGCTCAGCGGGCAGAACAGAATGGCCAGGAGCAAGCCCAACCCGACCGCGAACAAGGTGCGGACCGCCAGAAGCGGGCCGAGGAACGTCGCGCCCAGCGGGCTGAACAGAGCGGCCAGGAGCAGGCGCAACCCGACCGCCAGCCTGGAGCTGACCGTCAACGGGCAAGAAGGGCGCAGCAGGCCGACGAAAATCAGCCTGGCGAAAGCGCCCGGCCGGAAGCCAATCGCCCGCGCCGTGGTCAACGGCCAGAAGAAACGCAATCTGCGCCCTCGACCGACGACAACTCCGGTGCTCGTTCGCAGGCAGAGCCTCGGGCCGACCGGCCTGAGCGCGCTCAGCGCCAGATGCAGGAAGGGCGTTCGCAGCAGGAGCAAGCTCGCCCTCAGCAGAAGCGCCCGGAACGGCCGCAGGGTAGCGATACTCCCAGCGGAGAGCGCAAAGGCAAAAAGAACAAGCCGACCGAAGAGCCGACTCCACAGCCGTAAGGCACTCACTTAAAAACTCGACGGCCCCGGGAGAAATCCTGGGGCCGTTTTGTTTCTAGAGAAGCTCCGCGATCTGGACCGCGTTGAGCGCCGCTCCTTTGAGGAGCTGATCGCCCGAGACCCATAGCGCCAGTCCG
>JACCZO010000488.1 GCA_013695925.1 Chthoniobacterales bacterium | reverse complement strand
ACAGGGCCACCGTCGGCTGAATCCAGCCGTCATGGGTCATGGGAAGGGGCTTGACTCCCTGCCCGCCGGTGCCGTCGGTCGCCCCCGCGCCTCGGCTCCGGTTGGAAAGCAGGATCGTGCCCACCGTTGCGGCGTCCGCCCCGTTGCTGTCTCCGTTCGGGTCGGGATCGATGATCGTCAGCACGTTGGCGTGCTGGTTGGTGACGTAGGCATAGTAACCGCCGCCAAGTTTGGCTCCCCAGTTAACCCCGTGCGTCCCCGCGGGAGTCGGAACAAACGCAACCACCTCGTCGGTGGTCGTATCAATGATCGCCACGTGATCGGCGGAGTTAGTCGGCGGGCGATCCACATTGGTCAGCGATAGCACCGCGGTCGCCGCCCATTTTTCATCCGGGCTCACCGGGGTCTGGATCGGCGCCTGGAGAGTGTGAAAGATGTCCAACCCGGTCTGCCCATCGGGAGCAAGAGTCACGGGGATGTTTTTCACGATGGTTTGCGCGTCCACGTTGATGACGGTGACGATTCCACTGACCGCATTGGCCACATAGGCCTTGGAGACTCCGTGGACGTGGCACTCGCCGGCCGCGATGGGCATTAAGAGAGGCGCTGTCAGCGGGTCGTTCGGATTCTGGACAAACTCTTTCAAAACTGCGCCGCTCGCCGTGTCGAGGATGCTGATCGATCCGGCCGGCCCGAGTCCTGTGAAAACGTTAGGCACAATCGTCCGATCTCCGCGACCGCAGGTGATCCAATGGCCGTGGGGATGAGTCTTCCCGGCGCCGGTCGGCTCGCTATCGATGATATTCAGCCCGCCCGGCGTGTCCTCGACCTTGACCATGTCATTGTCGGCGCTCAAGGGAACGGTCAGCACTCCGGTCTCCGGACCGGGCGTGGGAATGGTGATGATATGGGTCGGCGCATCGCCCACCGTGATGCTGCTCAGGATGCGGCCGCTCGTGCGATCGATTTTGTTAATCCATTGGCCGAACCAGTTGCCATTGTAAACCGAGCTCAAGGCGAAGTTGGCCCACATGTTGTGCGGGTTATTCCACATCCCGCCGGCCCGCTTGCCGTTAATCTCTCGCTCGACCTTGAAGGTTGTCGCATCGACGACCGTGATCGTGCCGGGCTTGAGCCCGCCGTTCACATCCCTCTGGTTGCGCACCGCCTCAAACTGCGTGTTGACCCAGACCTCGCCCACTCCCGCGATCGCAGGTCTGACTTCAGCGGAGGCGTCGAAGATATCCCATTTCGCGAGCTTGTCGGTGTCGGTCGCAGCGATCGTCGTGATGACCGCGAGGACCGCCTCCGCCGGGAGCGAACTGACTCCGAGATGCCCGATGAAGGGAAGCATCGCGGAGGTGACATCGGGGACCTTCCCGCTGGCGTCCTTCACTCCCACCACCGCGGTCATGTAGGGATGAACCTTGCAGTGAAAGAGATAGGCGCCGGGCAGATCGAAGGTGACCGAGAGTGTGCCTTTTTTCGCCTGGTCCTGGTCCATGATCACGCCGGAGCCGGTTGGTTTCATGAGGAGCGTGACGGTGTGTCGGGTGCTCGTGCAGCAGTTGTTGATGTCGAAATCAACCCGCTCTCCCGGGTTGATCACGGTAAATGGAGTGCCCGTGATCTCGCTCTTGAACCAGTTGCCCGGTTCGTCGGTCAGGTTCATGGTATCGGCCGTCCCGCCCGAGGCGTAAGCCGTTTGCGGCCCGACCGCGGCCAGCGCCAGGAGCGCGAGCGAGGTCAGGCCAATCGATGACAAGGTGGATTTTTTCATGGCTGATTAGGTTGGTTTGCTCTGTTCAGGCGGACGAAACCGTCGTTCGTCGAACCGAGTGCTTTGTTCTTTCTGAGCAAGAACATGGGGGGCGCGGGCGACTATTCCGAATCAGCAATGGTAACGCGATTGTTACCTTTGGGACGAGGCGCGCCGCATTTTGTTCGTTAGGCTCGCGCCCTTGCGAGCGGTTACACTCTCGCCCCGTTGATCGATTTTTTGGCTGGCTGGCGATCAAAGTTTACCCCAGCCTCCAGTGGATGACCCCAGGAGCAACGTCCTCCGTCCGGCGCCTTGATTAAATCCTTGTCGGATGTGACCAGCGCGCTAAGGTTGCGGTCCCGAATGGAGAATCGCGACCGGCAGAAGCCGGCTGCGATGTGCCAAAGGATGCATAACGACATTAATATCCCAGCCGCCGATCAGTCCGAGAACCGGATGGTCGCTTTCCATGAATCACCACCGTGCCCGCAGTCGTTAGGCGCGGTTTTTTTATGAATGACAATCCC
>JACCZO010000481.1 GCA_013695925.1 Chthoniobacterales bacterium | reverse complement strand
AGCATCGCGAGATCGTTCGCTTCCGAGCCGGAATTGACGAAGTAGCAAACCTTGAGGTCGCCCGGCATCTTCGAGGCCATCTTCTCGGCGTACTCGGCGATGTTCGGGTGCAAATAGATCGTGGTCGAATGCTGGAGGAGCTCGTTTTGTTTCCGGGCCGCTTCCACGACGTCGGGATGGCAATGCCCGACGCTGATGGTGACGATGCCGCCGAGGGCGTCGAGGTAACGCCGGCCGCTCTCGTCCCAGACGTATTGCATCTTGCCTTCCACGAGGGTGAGGGGCTTTTTGTAGTAGAGGAAGATGCCCGGATTCAGGAATGCCTTGCGCAGGCGAAGGATCTCGTCGGGCGACGGGCCGGTGTAGGGCTGCGGTTTGTGGTCGAAGGGCGGCAGTTCAGGTTTTTGCATAAAGTTAGAGTCGTTAGGCGCGGTCGGGTGCGAGCTTTCGTCCCACGAGGTAGAAGGCGAAGGCGAGGGCGAAGCCGACGAACCAGGCATAATTGTAGATGGAAATGAAGATGGGCGCGACGGAAGTCTGCGGCAGGACTTTGATGTTGGCGAGGAAGCCCGGGATATTTGGCAAGACCGCCAGGACAAGAGCCGTGATCGCGACACCGCTGAAGCCGCCGCTGTAGCGATAGCGGCCGTTTGGATCGTAGAGGGCGTTGACGTCGAGCTGGCGCCGCCGGTAAACGAAATAATCCGCGATCATGATCCCGCCGATCGGGCCTAACAATGCGCTGTAACCGATCAGCCAGGTGAAGATGTAGCCGCTCGGGTCGGCGTAGAGTTTCCAGGGAAACATGAGGATGCCGATGATGCCGGTGAGGATGCCGCCGGTCCGGAAGCTGATCAGGCGCGGGGCGAGATTGGCGAAATCGTTCGCGGGCGAGACGACGTTGGCGGCGATGTTGGTCGAGAGGGTGGCGATGGTGAGGGTGATGAGGGCGAGGACGGCGAGGATAGGGCTGTCGAAGCGTTGCATCAATTGCACCGGGTCCCAGATCGCTTTCCCGAAGACGATGACGGTCGCGCTCGTGACCGCGACGCCGATGAACGCGTAGAAGGTCATCGAGAGCGGCAGCCCGAGCGCCTGGCCCACGACCTGGTCGCGCTGCGTTTTCGCGAAGCGCGAGAAATCCGGGATGTTGAGCGAGAGGGTGGCCCAATAGCCGACCATCGCGGTCAGGCCGGCGGCGAAGACGGGGAGGAATTCCGCGGTCGATTGGAATTTCGAGGGCTGGGCGAAAATCGGCCCCCAGCCCTTGGCCGCGACCACCGCCCAGACGAGCAGGCCGACGCCGGTGAGGATCAAAAAAGGCGCGGCGAAAATCTCGAGCCACTTGATTGAGTTCATTCCCCTAACGATGACGAAAATGTTGATCGCCCAGAAGAGGAGGAAGCAGAAAAACTCGCCGGCCGAGATGCCGATGATGGGCAGGGCGGTCTTCAGGGCCGGGTTAAACCCGAAGACAATCGCCGCCATGGCGTAGATGGCGGCGCCGCCGATCCAGGTCTGGATGCCAAACCAGCCGCAGGCGACGAGCGCACGCATGAGCGCGGGGATGTTCGAGCCGAGGGTGCCGAAGGAAGCGCGGATGAGGACAGGGAAGGGGATGCCGTAGGCCGTGCCGGGATGGGCGTTGAGCGTCATGGGGATGAGCACGATGAGGTTGCCGAGAAAGATCGTGAGCACGGCCTGTTTCCAGTTCATGCCCTGCTCGATGAGGCTGCTCGCGAGGGTGTAGGTGGTGATGCAGATCGCCATCCCGACCCAGAGCGCGGCGATGCTCCACATCGACCAGGTGCGTTCGGCGATAGGGACGGGCGCGAGATCGTCATTGATCAGCGCATCCGATTGCAACATCGGGATCTGCGTTTCGGAGGTCGGCGCCGTCGGTCGAGTCATGCGGGGGCGCATCCTGCCAGCGATGGCGGTGGCAAGTCCAGCCATTCCTTGCGGCTAAAGCCGGGCCGCCCTAGGAGAACGCTAACCCGCCCAGGATCGGGGGAGGAGAGGTGTGGCCCACGCCGTGCGGGAACCAGTCCTGCGGCCCCCCTTCGCACCCCGAAGTCGGGCAATGCAGGTGATAGGCGCCCCGGGCATCCTGCCAGGCATCGATCATCCGCCCGGTGATCACCTTTTCGCAAATGGTGCAAATCCGGTTGTCATCGAGGGACGACCATCGGCGAGAGGGATCGGCCTGCTGCAGCGCGGTGAGTTTTTCGTCGAGCGGGATGTGCCTGTTTTTCCCGAAAGTTTGCATCT
>JACCZO010000138.1 GCA_013695925.1 Chthoniobacterales bacterium | reverse complement strand
ACTACACCTCGATGAGTTATGGCCCGGTGCGCAAGATCGCCAAGGCCTCCGAGACCGGGCACGCCACCAACATCATCGCTGGTCTCGCCATCGGGCAGCATGCGACGGCGCTGCCGGTTGGTTTCATCGGCCTTGCCATTCTCTTCAGCTTTCATTTCGCCGGTCTCTACGGGATCGCGATTGCGGTCATGAGCATGCTCTCGATGGCCGGTATCATCATTTCGCTCGACGCCTTCGGCCCGATCACGGATAACGCCGGCGGCATCGCCGTCATGAGCGATCTGCCCAAGGAAGTCCGCGGCGTGACCGACGACCTCGACGCGGTCGGCAACACGATGAAGGCCGTGACCAAAGGTTACGCCATCGCCTCGGCCGGGCTCGCCGCTTTGGTCCTGTTCGGTTCCTATGTGGAGGAATTGCGCGCCCATTTTGCGGAGGCCGGTCGCGCTTTCAATTTCCACTTCTCGCTTACGGAACCGAAGGTGATTATTGGCCTCTTCATCGGCGGTTTGCTGCCGTTCATGTTCACCGCTTTCAGCATGGACGCCGTCGGCAAGGCGGCGGGCGCAGTCGTGCGCGAAGTGCGCCGGCAATTAACCGCCAAGCCCGGCATTCTCCGGGGCGAAGACAAACCGGACTACGGCGTTTGCGTCGATATCGTGACCAAGGCGGCCTTGCGCGAAATGATCATTCCGGCGCTGCTGCCGGTTGCTTTCGTGATTGCGGTCGCGGTGATTCCGCAACTCGGTCCGGTCGTCCTCGGCGGGCTGCTCGTGGGAACGATCGTGACTGGGTTGTTCGTCGCCATCGCCATGACGTCGAGCGGCGGGGCCTGGGATAACGCCAAGAAATTTATCGAGGAAGGCAATCTCGGCGGCAAAGGTTCCTTTGCCCACGCCGCCTCGGTCACCGGTGACACTGTTGGCGATCCCTACAAGGACACTGCGGGGCCTGCGATCAATCCCATGATTAAGGTAGTCAACATCGTGGCCATTCTCATCATCCCGATTTTCTTTTAGCTCTTGCCTAACGACGAGACATCAATGGCCGCTCCGGACTTTCAATTGTCCCTGCGCCGCGCCGCGAGGCGCCGGCGGTGGCCGATCCCGGAGCGAGCCCGTTCCGACCCGGGGTCGATCCGCAGCTGCGCCGGGCGTTGATCGGCTTGATCGATAATCGCGACGAATCGCTCGCGGCCCATTATGCCGACGGCCGGCTGGCGCTCGAATCCTCAAGGAATACATCGAAGTCTTCGCCCGTAGCCTGAAAGAGACGATGGAGAGCCGGGAAGGCGTTTCCTATTTGCTCCGGGCCGTCGGGTTCGATGTTTCCCCGCAGGAGGTCAACCTGCAGCCGGAGCGGCGCTGGAAAGCGGCCCCGCGCCCTAACGACCGGCGACCGTGTCGGCCGCAAACGCAGGCCAGCAATTCCCGCTTGTTTCCCGCCCCGGTCTGTGAAGAATCGGCTCGCTACCAATGGCTACCGTCCTGCTGATCGAAGATGATGCCGAAAGCCGTCGCGCCACGGCGGAACTTTTTGCCCGGGACGATTGGAGCATTCTGGAAGCCGGCGACGGCGAAGCGGGTATCAGCCTCGCCCTGAAACATCTGCCCGACCTAATCCTCTGTGATCTGCTCATGCCGAAAGCCAGCGGTTTCCAAGTGTGCCGCAGCATCCGACAAAAATTGCGGCTGGCAAAAATCATCATTATTTCTGGGCGCGATTACGGAGTCGACCGCACGAGCGCGATCGAAGCCGGCGCCGACGAATACCTCGTTAAACCAGTCTGTTGGGAAAACCTGCGCGAAGTGATCGAGCGCGTCATGCCGGCGCCTGACGGCGCGTTGCAGACCGGGCCGCTGCCACAATTCGTGGTTCCCTCCACCCGAGTGAAATTTTGGGGCGTGCGCGGTTCGATTCCCGTGCCCGGATCCTCGACGGTCGGCTACGGAGGCAACACCAGTTGCGTTGAAGTACGGGCTGATGGCGAGATCATCATTCTCGATGCCGGGTCGGGCTTGCGAGAGCTGGGGATCGCGCTGGAAGAGGAATTCGGTGATCGCCCGATCCGGCCGACCCTGCTCATCTCTCACACCCACTGGGACCACATCCAGGGGATTCCGTTTTTCCTCCCTGCCTACAACCAAAAGAACTCCCTGCGGGTGCTCGGCTACGAGGGCGCCCGCGCGGGTTTGGCAACGATCCTGGCCAGTCAGATGGAGACCTCGTTTTTCCCCGTCAGCCTGCGTGACATGCCGAGCGCCATCACAATCGAAGAGTTGAAGGAGATGGAGTTCTCGATCGGCAAAGTCAAGGTGCAGGCGCGTTTTCTGAACCATCCCGGTATCTGCGTTGGCTACCGTCTCACCACCTCCAATGGTTCGGTCGCATTCCTCCCGGATAACGAGCCGTATGATCTCTTAAAGATGAGTCAGGCTGGTCCCGGAAAATCCGACTTCGCAGAGGCGCGCGCCTACGCTGCAGATGCCCGCTCCAAGCTAGTCGAATTTCTCCACGGTACCGATATCCTCATCATCGATTCGCAATACACCGACGAGGAATACGCCCAGAAAGTCGGGTGGGGTCATGGCTCGATCAGTAGCGTCGTCTCGCTCGCGATCGACGCGAAGGTGCGCAAGCTATTTCTCTTTCATCACGACCCAAATCATGACGACAAAGCCATCGACGAAATCGTCGAGGCGGCGCGCATGCTGGTGATGGAAAGCGGCCAACCAGTCGAGGTGGAAGCTGCCCGCGAAGGATCTGAGGTTTGGTTGGGCGCGAAACAAACGATCCACTAATTCACTAATTACGCAGAGCTTCGGAGGTACGCGGTCCGAATACGGACGCCCCACGTTTGGTATTAGAGTCAGGCTAGCCACGCAATACTTCCGTGAAACGGATCAGCTCTGCCGAGACCTGTTCGATGCGTTGAATTATTTTTGCATCATTGAGTGTGACGTCATCAAACACGTCGCCGGTCGCGTAAGCGAATCGCGGAAGGATGACGCAGCGAAAGTCGAGCATCAGGCTATTCGCGTAAGCCATGACCGACATATAGCTGCTCATTCCACCGGACGCGCAGAGGAAGCCTACAATCTTGTCTTCCCAGGCGCTGCCCGTAAGCTCGATCATATTCTTGGCCGATGCGCTCACGTCGTAATTGTAAACGGGCGCGGCCACGATTACTCCGTCAGCCGCTTTGACAGCAGTGCTGAGTCGCTTCGCCGAGGGATGCGCATAACAGGCGTCCGCGTCGCACAACGGCAAACCCATCTCTGCCAAGTCCAGCCAACTGCAGTCCGTCCTGGCCTTCTGCAAATACTGGAACGCGATTCGTCCCATTTTGCGGCTGTTGCTGGAAGGATTGCCGCTTGAGCTAATGACCAGATACTTCGCCATAAAAGCTGATAAGGTTGCTCCGTCGCCTGGTCAAGGTGGGTGGCTAGAGCCAGCGTCGCTTCTTGAAGTAGATGAGCTGGCCGACAGCTATAATCAGCATCAACGCAAGACAGGCAAAGTAGCCCCAGGGCTTCGCGAGCTCGGGCATATGCGCGAAGTTCATCCCATAGACGCCCGCGACGAAAGTGAGCGGAATGAAGATCGCCGAAATCACCGTCAGGGTGCGCATGATCTCGTTCGTGCGCAGGCCGATGCTTGAGATATGTATCTCGGTTAATCC
>JACCZO010000424.1 GCA_013695925.1 Chthoniobacterales bacterium | reverse complement strand
CCGCGCCGCCTCGCCGAACCGGTCGGCCAGCGGCACGACGGCGAGCCCCATCCGCCGCGCCGCCTCCGCGGCGATGAAGTCGCCCGACCCGGTGACCACGGCAACGCGGAGCCCCGGATGGCGCGCGCGGACCCGGCCGATGGCGGCGACCACCGTGCCGGTCTGCGCCTCGCTGAGCGCGTCGGCGATCCGCCCGATCGCCTCGTCATCCAGCATTTCCCGGTCGGCGCACACTACCCGCGCCAGCCGCTCGCCGGCAAACTCCCGCGTGCCCGGACGGCCGTCAGGGGCCTTCACCGTGTAATCCTCGGGCGAGAGCCGGCCGGTCCAGAGGTACACGCCTCCCATGAGCGCGAAACCCTCGGCCGACACCGCGCAGCGCGCGCCGCCGACCGGTACCTCGCTCGCCACCGCCTCGCAGGGCGTGCGCAGCGCGCCGGTGTAGACCAGCTCGCCGCTGGCGAGCCGTTCCGGATCGGTGCGGCCCTCTGCGGCCATTTCGCCGCCGACGATGGGAATGATGTCGGTGGAGGTCGTTCCGATGTCGATCAGCAGGCAGTCGGGTACGAAGTGCGCCACCAGCCGCGCGGTCGCCGCCCAGTTGGCTGCCGCGACCTCGAGCGGAATGGAGCGCGCCACAGCAGGAGTGACGAATCGTCCGCCTACGGTGTACACCCTGACTTCGGCTCCGGGAAACGCCGCCTCGACCGCGTCGAGCACGGCGCCGACCCCCTCGCGCTTGGTGCGAAAGGCCTGCGACAGCTCGGCGGTCATCGTCAGGGCGTGCGGCCCCCCGCCGGCCTCGTGCCCCGCGGCCAGCCGCCGCAACGTCGGGACAAGCGCCGCGGGATCTTGCTGGATCTCGAAGGGTGTGGAGCGCGAGTGAAGCGCGGGCGGCTGGCCCGGCCGGCCGTCGAGCCGCACCGCCTTGACGTTCACTCCGCCGATGTCCCAGCCGAGGACGCCGGGTGTAGTATGGGGCATGCAGATCATCCCGGTGCTCGATCTGTCGCACGGCGTCGCGGTGCACGCCCGGGCCGGCGACCGTTCACGCTACCAGCCGGTGCACTCGGTGCTCGCGCCAGGAGCGGACGGCGACCCGGTGGCGCTGCTCCGCGCCTTCAGGGCGACGCTGGGAGTAGCGGAGTGTTACGTCGCGGACCTCGATGCCATCGGAGGCGGCGCGATGCAGCGCTCGGTGCTCCACGGGCTGGCGGCGCTGGAGACGCCATTCTCGGGCCCGCTGCTGGTGGACGCCGGCACCCCTCACGCGGACGGCGGCTCCGAGGTGCTCGCCTCGGGCGCCGCTGCGGTGGTCGTCGGCCTCGAGAGCCTGCACGCGTTCGCCGACCTCCGGAAAACCGTGGAGCGGGCCGGCCCGTCACGGGTGATCTTCAGTCTCGATCTCCGGCTCGGCACTCCCATCCTTCACCCCGCGATGGCAGGCGGGGGCACCGCTCGGCCCGATGCCGCAAGCCTCGCGGAGCGGGCGGTTGACGCCGGCGTGCGGAGTCTGCTCGTGCTCGATGTCGGACGGGTGGGAACCGGCTCTGGTCTGGACCTCGGACTGCTGCGGGCGCTTCGCCGCCGGCTCGCCCCCGTGCGTCTCCTCGCGGGAGGCGGCGTGCACCAGCGGCGTGACCTTGACTGGATACGCGACGCCGGCTGCGACGGGGTGTTGGTGGCGAGCGCGATCCACAGCGGGCGCATCGGCGCGGCCGACGTCCGGGCGCTTCAGTCGGAGACGAGCGCCTCGCGATAGATCGCCGACTGCCCGTAGTTCTCCTCGACCTCCAGCTCCAGCCGGGTGAGCCAGGTGTAGCCTCCGCGCGCCAACTCGTCGCGCACCCGCGTCCCCAGGTACTGCGCCAGCATCTCGGCCGTGCTGTTCTGGATCGGGAGCATGGCGCAGTCGGTCTTGGGGAAGACGTAGGTCGGCTTGCCGAAGTAGTCCACCGCCAGGCGGTCGCCGTCCTCGCGATACCCCAGCTTGGGATTGAGCGCGGGGAGCAGGACCTTGTGGTCGATCTCGTCCACCAGGCACCGGGTGATCTGCTTCAGTACGCTGAAGTCGAGGACGAAGAGACACTCCGAGTCCACCGTCCCCTCCACCGCGACGCCGACGCGGTAGTTGTGGCCGTGGAGCGACTCGCACTGGTGGCCTCGGAAGGTGATGAAGTGCGCCGAGGCGAACACCATATAGTCCTTGCTGACCTGCACTCGGAATGGGCTCCGCACGACGATCTCCTCAGGAGTTCCAGCCATCCTCTAGTATAACGACGAAGAGCGCGGCGCAGGTCAGATCCGCCGTGGTGCCGGGGTTGCGCGAGTTTCTCGCGTCCCGCAGCTCCGCGTCCAGCGCCGCGAGGGCGGCTCGCCCCTCACCCGTCCGTACCCCGCCTGCCGTGGACACTTGAGCGGCCCGCCCGGCGATCCGTGCGGCTTCCTCGCTCCCCAACTTCCGGGCGACGTGGGTATCGGGCACCCCGGTCAGGATCGCGAGATAGCCTTCGACGGTCGCATCCGCCCAGGAGAGCCCGGAGGCCCGGGCAGCCCGCACCGACGGGGCACCCAGCTCGAAGGTCACGGCGAAACCGGTGACGTACTCCCGCGCGATCGTGTCGCGTCCGGCCGCCAAGCCC
>JACCZO010000419.1 GCA_013695925.1 Chthoniobacterales bacterium | reverse complement strand
TGAGCTGGCGATCGACATAGAGCGTGTCGAAGCCCTGCCGCTCGGCCCAGCGCGCGACTTCGGTGTGGAATCCCTTGCGCGCTTTGACCAGCGGCGCGAGGACCTTGAGCGGCCCGCGCCGCGCCGCTGTTTCCACCAAGCTAACGATCGCAGCGAGGCTTTGTTTTTCGACCGGCAGATCGCAGTCGGGACAGAACTGTGTCCCGGTTTTGGCGAAAAGCAGCCGCAGAAAATGATAAACTTCCGTGACCGTGGCGACGGTCGATTTTCCGCCCCCGCGGGCGACGCGCTGCTCGATCGCGACCGTCGGTGGGAGTCCTTCGATCAGATCGACATCCGGTTTTTCGAGCTGTTCGACGAATTGCCGCGCGTAGGGCGACATGCTGTCGAGAAAACGGCGCTGGCCTTCGGCGAAGAGGAGGTCGAAGGCGATGGTCGATTTGCCCGAGCCGCTCAGGCCGGTGATGACGACCATTTTATCGCGCGGGATAGCGAGCGAAATGTTCTTGAGGTTGTGCTCGCGCGCACCGTGGATGGCGATGGAGCGGTTGCGGGTTGCGCGAATTCCGGGGAGCGCCCCGAATGCTTTCGGGGTTCCGTTGGACCGCTGGCCCGGCGGCTCTTCGGCGACGCGCAGGGTCGGTTCATCGAATTCTGGTAAAACGTAGCGTCCAGAAGTTTTCGGCGAGGCGCCGAAAACAGCACGCGAGGCGCGTGCGCTCCCCGGAGAAAGCAGCTCGCGCAGATAGCGACCGGTGTGAGAATTTTCCCCGCGCGTCACCTCCTCGGGCGTGCCGCTCGCGACTACGCGCCCGCCCTCTTCGCCGCCTTCCGGGCCGAGATCGATGATCCAATCGGCGCACTTCATGACTTCGAGATTGTGCTCGACCACGACAAGCGAGTTGCCCGCCTCCACCAGTCGCTGAAAGAGCCTAACTAGCATCGCGATGTCGTCGAAGTGGAGCCCGGTGGTCGGTTCGTCGAAGATGAAGATGTCGCCCTGCTTGCCCTCGCGATCGGCGCCGTCGGTCAAATGCCTAACGAGCTTGAGCCGTTGCGATTCGCCGCCGGAAAGGGTGTTCAGCGGCTGCCCGAGCCGGAGATAACCCAGCCCCACTTCTTCGAGGACGAGGAGCGGCCGGGCGATCGTGCCGGCTTCACCGAGCGCGGTGAAAAACTTGATCGCTTCGCTCACCGTCAGCTCGAGGACTTCGTGAATCGAGCGGCCTTCGAGTTTCACCTTCAAGACATGCGGCTGGAAGCGGCGTCCTTCGCATTCCGCGCAACGAACATAGAGATCGCTCAGGAATTGCATCTCGATCTTCTCGAAACCAGTCCCGCCGCAGCGCTCGCAACGACCGCTCCCAGAGTTGAAGGAGAAGGCACTCGCGGTCAGTCCCTGCGCCATCGCTTCGGGCAAGCCCGCGAACAGCTCGCGCACGCGGTCGTAAACGCCGAGATAAAGAATCGGGGTCGAACGCGGGGTACGCGAGAGCGACGCCTGGTCGACCATCACGATCTCGCCCACCCGGTGCGTGCCGGTCACGCTTTTGCAGGCACCGGCTTCCTCGCTGCCGGTGCCGCGAGCACGAAGAAGATTTTGGTAAAGCACTTCGTGAATGAGAGTGGATTTGCCGGAACCGGAAACTCCAGTCACACAGGTGAAAACGCCTAACGGGATTTCGACGTCGACGTTCTTGAGATTGTGCTCGGTCGCGCCTTTGATTTTGAGCGCGCTGGAAGAGATGCGGCGCTTTTTCGGGAGCGGAATGGATTTTTTTCCGGTCAGGTAATCTCGCGTGAGGGAGTTTGCCTGGGTAGCGCACACGTCTCGTGTGCTGGTCGCGGCATCCTGCCGCGACGAACTTTTCCTGGAAGCTCGCGCGCTCCGAGCCGCCGCCGCCGTTCGTAAAGTTCGCGACGTTGGAACAACGTCGCCAGCACCCGAGACGGGTGCGCTACCCAGCATCTGCGCAAGCGAGCCTTGGAAAACCAGTTCGCCGCCGCCTTCGCCGCGCCCGGGACCGATGTCGAGCAGATGATCGGCCGCGCGAATGATCGCTTCCTCGTGCTCGACCACGAGCAGGGTATTGCCCTTGTCGCGCAGGTCGTGCATCACCTTCACCAGTCGCCCGACATCGCGCGGATGGAGACCGACACTCGGCTCGTCCATGACGAAGAGGGTGTTGACTAACGACGCCCCGAGACAAGTCGTGAGGTTTACCCGCTGCACTTCGCCGCCGCTCAAGGTGCGGGTGGACCGATCGAGGGTGAGATAACCGACCCCGACTTCGCCAAGGTAGCGCAGGCGGTTTACGATCTCGCTCCGCAACATGACCGCGCCCGAGTCGTTAGGCGGAAGAGTCAGACTGGTCAAAAATTCGCGCGCCTGCGTGATCGGGAGCGCAGAAAATTCCGGGAGAGTGAAGGCGACCTGGTCGCCCGTCACGAGTCGGTAGTTGAGCGTCTCCAGTTGGAAGCGGCCGCCCTGGCAGCTCGGGCAACTGGTGTAAGCGCGGTAACGGCTGAGCAGAACGCGCACGTGCATTTTGTAGGTCTTGCTCTCGAGCCATTTAAAAAATCCACGGACGCCGTACCAACGATCCGTCTCATAATCTTCCTCGCTATATTCGCCCGCGCCCTTCTCGCCGTTGATGACGAAGTCCTGGTCGTGCCTGGGCAATTCCTCGAAGGGCAGATGGACGTCGATCTCTTCCCGGGCACAGGCGCGGAGCAGGTCCTTTTGCGATTCGCCCATTTCCTGGCCGCGAAAAACCCGGACCGCGCCCTGCGCGACGGAAAGGGCGCGATCGGGAATGGCGCGGTTGAGATCGATCGCGATGGTGCGGCCAAAGCCGCGGCATTCCGGACACGCGCCTAACGGATTGTTGAAACTAAAAAGGCCGGGCGTAGGCGGGCGAATGTCGAGATCGCAATGCGCGCAATGCCAGCCGGTGGAGAAGGGATGTTCCTCCTTCGTCTCCAAATCGATGAAGTTGATCCGGTCTTTGCCGAAACGAAGCGCGGTCTCGATCGACTCGACAAAGCGGGCGCGGTTCTCCGGACTGATCGTTAGGCGATCCTGAATGACTTGGACGCGAGCGCCGAGCCGAAGTTTTTTGTGCTCGCTGTCCGCCCTAACGATTTCGCCACCGAGCCAGATGCGGAGGTAACCCTGCTGTTGGAGGAAGGCGAAGAATTCCGCCGGCTCGGTTTTCGCCGGAACTCCCACCCAGAACGTGATGAGCGCGCTCTCGCCGGAACTTTTCTCCTCAATTTCGTCCGCGATCGATTTCGCTGTTTCAGGCCGGATTTCGCGCGCGCAGTTCGGACAAAAAGCGCGCGCGACCCGCGGCATGAGCAGCTTCAGGTAATCGTTGATCTCCGTCATCGTGCCGACGGTGGAGCGCGAACTTTTCACCGGGTTCGATTGCTCGATCGCAATCGCCGGCGGGATGCCGCGAATTTCGTCCACGCGCGGCTTGTCCATGCGGTCGAGAAATTGCCGGGTGTAAGGGCTGAAAGTCTCGACATAGCGACGCTGGCCTTCGGCGTAAATGGTGTCGAAGGCGAGGCTCGATTTGCCACTTCCGCTCGGGCCGGTGACGACGGTCAAGGCACCCAGCGGCAGGTCGAGATCGAATCCCTTGAGGTTGTTCTGGCGCGCGCCGCGAATCTCAATGCAGCCCGCCTGAGGCGGGTCAGCAGGTGCGATGACGCCGGGTATTTTGCCGTTGGTGGAGGCCACCGAAGACCATCGTTTCTGGCAAGGAAAAGCGCAATCCTTATGGTCAGATGAACCTGTAAACCGTTCTCCCGAACGCTTCCGGCTGGCGAAGTTGTAGCTGGGGACGCTGACCCCGGCTGGTCTGGCCGTACTTGGTCTCACGCTGCCGGCGTCGACGCCGCCGGCTACAATACCTTGCCGGCGCAGCCGGAAATTATGGCCAGACCGGGGCGGCGGAGAGCTGGCGCAGTCTGCGCACGACGCGCGGAATGATCTCAAGCACCTGGTCCAGTTCCGCCTCGGTGTTGTAACGGCCGAAGGAAAAACGCAGGCTGCTCCGGGCGCGCTCGTTCGTCAGATGCATCGCACGCAGGACATGCGAGGGCTGGACCGCACCCGTGGTGCAGGACGAGCCTAACGAACAACAGACGCCTTCCTGGTCGAGCTTGAGCAGAATGGCCTGGGCGTCGACCCCGAGAAACGCCAGGTTCGAGGTGTTCGGGAGCCGCCCGGCCGGATCGCCGTTTATCTCGACCTGGTCGAGTTCGGCCCGGAGTGTTTTTTCAAAACGATCGCGCAGAGCACGGACCCGGGTGTTCTCTTCCGTGATTGTGCGCTGCGCCATCTCGGCCGCTTTCCCGAGGCCGACGATGGAAGGAACGTTATCGGTCCCGGCCCGCCGCCCGCCTTCCTGCGGACCGCCGACGAGGAGCGGCTGGAAGCGCGCCTTGCGATTGACGTAGAGCGCGCCAACGCCTTTCGCGGCATGCAGCTTGTGGCCGGAGAGGGAGAGAAAATGGACGGGCAAGTCCTTCAGGTCGATCGCCATTTTCCCGACCGCCTGGACGGCATCGGTGTGAAAGAAAACGCCCTTGCTCCGGCAAAGCGCGGCGATTTCCTCGAGCGGATAAATCACCCCGGTCTCGTTGTTCGCCCACATGACGGAGACAACCGCGGTCTCGGGGCGAATGGCCCGCTCCAGTTCCGCGAGATCGAGATGCCCCTGCTCATCGACCGGGACGATCGTCGCCTGGCAGCCGCGCCTAACGAGGGCCTCGCAATAATTGAGGACGGCGTTGTGCTCGACCGCGGTGGTCACGACGTGGCGCCGGTCGGGCGACATCTGGAGGGCGGAATGAAGCGCGGTGTTATCCGATTCCGTTCCGCCGCTGGTGAAAACGATCTCGTTAGGCTCGCAACCGAGGAGCGCGGCCACACGTTCGTGCGCGAGATCGATCGCTTCCTTCACCTGCGCCCCGAAACGATGCGAGCCGGAGGGATTGCCGTAGTGCGTGGTGAGGAACGGCATCATCTCCTCCAGGACCTCGGGATCGATCCGGGTGCTGGAGTTGTTATCGAGATAAATGACATCGTTTGGCATAAATCAATCTCCCCCGGGGACAGGCGCTCCGCCTATTCCGGCGGGCGCGGTTCGTTCCCCGGATGTTGCGCATGTCGATGCGTCCAACGGAAGTACAAATTGCGCAGATAGATCGGGAGGGGCAACGCGGTTTGCAGGATGCCGACCGAGTCTTGCCGATAAATAGCGAAATAGCTCAGGGTCAGGAGCGAGCCGAGCGCGCTACATTCCCAGAAACCGATCGGGATGACACTCTTCTTCGCCCGCTCCGAGGCGACCCATTGAATGACGAAGCGCAGGCCAAAGATGAGGCTGCCGGCGAGGCCGACAAATTTCCACGGATTGAGTGTGATGTGAAACCAGTTGCTCACGGCGGCGAGATCAGTTGCGTCCATAAGGAAGAACCGTTCGACAGAAGTAGCCTGCTGAACAGCCTTTTTTGGCCCCCGACGAGAGAAGCCCGGTTCGCGCGTCGGGTGCTGGGTGCCTGTCTGCAGGCGCACGGGCGCACGCTTCAACCACGAACAAAAGGCGGCGAAGCAAGCTCCGGCGCCTTTCAAATCCGCTCGCTGTCCAAGTTATCCCGGGAAAATGTTGGTTGTGATATCGATTGGCTGGCCCGCGGGATGGTCGCCGACATAACCGATCAATTGATAATCGCGATTTTCCGGTTTAACCGGAGTCGGTGGCGGAGTGCTGTCGATCGGCAGCTCAGAATTTCTCGCAGAATCGGCTGCTCGGAATTTCACCTACTCCCGAAGACGCTCGGCGTCCGATTGTAGCGCACACGCGCTTTGATATGATCGGTTAATGCCCCTCCCTGTCACTTTACAGCCCGAAGATAAGTTGGAGATCGTCCGGCGTGTCGATTGTTTCCATCCTTGGAAATCGCTCGATGAAAAGCGGCAATGCCGCCGGTGCGGCGCGATCTTCACCGGCGCGCAAATCGAGATCTGCCGCGGGCCCGGGGCGGGAGCACGGGCGCGCCTGCAATGTCCCACTGAGGGCTGTTGCTCCGTCCCGATCGAGTGGATGATGCTGTCCGGCGATCCGCCTGACCCGGGCCTGGCCGCTAACGCCGCGTCGCGGGAGAGCGAGAGCAGAACGGCAGCCGCGGCCGTCGCGCACACCCAGAGCTGGCGTTACGAATTGGTTTTTGGCTTTCTTCGTCTCCCGCAGTCTCTCTGGTAACGGCCGTTACCATCGGCCGGGAGAGGCGCGGCGCTCCCGCCCTGGCCGGCTTCTCACCCGCAGGTCAACCAGTGCAGTGGCCATGAATCACAGCCTGACGTGGGGCAACGGAGCTGCCAATTGCCGGCAAGATCCGACTCGATCTGGACCTCGCGCCCGCTGAAAACCTTCGTGCAACGAACGCAAAAGCGATGATCGCCTAACGAATGCCAGGAGCGGTATTCGTCCTTCTCGCGCAGCTGTGCGAGCCGCTCTTCCGCTGTCATCTCCTCCAACGCAATCATAGTCTGCCGTTAGGCTGGGACGGCGCGGAACCCGAGGGTCGGTCGCTCGCTCTTGCTCGTTTTCGGCCGCGCCGAACATGGTCCGTGACAGAACCAGTCGCGCGGCGTTGCGCTGCAACCGGCCGTCGGACAGTGCAAATGAAACGTTCCTCTTTTGTCCTCCCAGACATCGATCATCCGGCCGCTGATGACCCGGTCACAAAGCACACAAACACGCCGATCATCGAGCGAACGCCATTTGCGGAACGTGTCTGATTCCTGCAGCACGGCCAGCTTTTCGTCGAGCCTGATATGCCTGTTCATAACCCTGCTAAGTGAGCAATTTTCCATCTTCCGCGCAATCAGCGGTCGCCCGCCTCGCCGCTTTAGGAAAAATCTTAGCTGCGAGAGGCGGAGCGTTTTGCAATGGGAAGAGTGGCATTTCAAGATTAATCTGCGCGAGCGAAGACAAGCTCCGTCAATGACCGCCAAGCCTAACGACCCCGCCGCGCCGGACGCGACAAGCGAAAACGTGCGCACCAGCGCAAGGAAACCGCTCGAACCTAACGAACCGACGGCGGTCGTCGGTCTGGGCGCTTCGGCCGGCGGGATCACGCCGCTCCAGCAATTCTTCGCCGACATGCCGGCCGAGAGCGGCCTTGCTTTCGTCGTCGTAATGCATCTTTCTCCGGAACACGAGAGCAACCTTGCCGCCGTCCTCCAGCAGAAGACCGCGATGCCAGTGACGCAGGTGACCAGCCCCATCCGGGTGCGGTCCAACCACGTCTACGTCATTCCGCCTAACAATCAGCTGATGTTTGAACACGGGCAGCTGCAATTGACCCAGCCGCAGCGAACCCCTGGACGCCGCGTCACTATCGATCTGTTCTTCCGCACCCTTGCCCAGGCCTACGGGCAGCGCGCGGTCTCGATCATTTTTTCGGGAAGCGATTCGGATGGCGCGATCGGGTTGAAGCACGTGCGCGCCCAAGGCGGGGTGACGATTGCGCAGGACCCGAAGGAGGCGGAATTCGAGAGCATGCCAGTGACGGCGATCAGTACCGGGATGGTCGACTGGGTGCTGCCGGTGAGCGAAATGCCGGCGCGCCTGGTTGCATTCGTGGAAAACGAGCGGCGGATGAGGTTACCGCCCGAGATTGCCGGTGCGGAAGAGCCGCACCTGAAGGATAAGGACGCGCCCGGCGGAGAGACGATCTCGGAGGAAACTCACGACTCCGAGGACGAAGAGGCGCTTGGCAAAGTGCTGGCCGATTTGCGAGCCCAGACCGGGCACGATTTCGCGCAGTATAAACGCGCCACCGTCCTGCGCCGGATCGCGCGCCGTCTCCAGGTCAACTCGCTCGAGAGCATTCCGCAATATCTCGATTTCCTCCGAGAGCATCCCGCCGAGGGCCGCGCGTTGCTCCAGGATTTGCTCATCGGCGTGACTCATTTTTTTCGTGACCGGGAGGCGTTTGCGGCGCTCGAGGCGCACATTCCTCAGCTCTTCGCGGGCAAAAAACCCGACGATCAGATCCGGGTCTGGGTCGCCGGTTGCGCGACCGGAGAGGAAGCCTATTCGATTGCTATCCTCCTCTGCGAGCATGCCGAGCGGATCGATCAGCCGCCCAAAATCCAGGTTTTCGCCTCCGACGTGGATGAGCAGGCGATCGCCGATGCGCGCGACGGGCTTTATCCGAGCACGATCGAGGCGGACGTTTCCCCGCAGCGCTTGTGCACTTTCTTTACCTTGGATCAAGGCCGTTACCGGGTGCGCAAAGAAATCCGCGAAAAGGTGTTCTTCGCCGACCATAACGTGCTGAAAGATGCGCCCTTTTCGCGGCTCGATCTCGTCTCCTGCCGCAACCTTCTCATTTACCTGAACACCACCGCTCAGAAGCAGGTCTTCGATATTTTCCATTTCACTCTCGTCTCGGGCGGGCTGCTCTTTATCGGCGGAGCGGAAAGCGACTCCGCGGCCAATGCGCTCTTCTCTACGATCGACTTGCGGAATCGGCTCTACATCCGGCGCTCCGTGCCCCGGCCCGGTTGGAGAATTTCTTTGGCCACGCTTTCCGCAGAGAAGGCTGCGGCCCCCACCCTGCGCAGACCGGCGTCACGGGCTCTGCCGCGGCTCGGGCCGATCAAAACAGGGCAAACGAAAGAAGAAATTGCCGCTGCAATTCAATCCAGCCAGGCCCGGCGGCAGGCCTTCTTTGGGGAGCTACACCTCAAACTGCTTGAACAATACGGGCCGCCCTCATTGGTCATCAACGACGGACACGACATCGTCCATCTTTCCGAGCACGCCGGCCGCTACCTCCAATTTCCCGCGGGCGAAAGCACCGCCAACCTCCTCAAGGTGGTTCACCCGCAGTTGCGCATTGAGCTGCGAAGTGCGCTTTTCAAGGCCGCACAAAGCCAGGAGACGATTCGCGGCACGCCTCAGTCGGTGGAGATCGAAGGCGAGACGGAAGCAATCACCATCAGCGTCTGCCCCTTCCGTCAGGATCGTGCCGAGGGCGACTTTTTTCTCATCCTTTTTGAGAGGGTGACCGGCCTGACCGGCGCGCCCCCCGGTCCGGTCGAGCGCCAGCCGATCGATCTCGATCTCGATGCCGAGATTCACCATCTGAAGGAGCAACTCAACCAGACCGTCGAGGAGTATGAGGCGACGAACGAAGAGCTCAAAGCCTCCAACGAAGAGCTCCAGGCGGTGAACGAGGAGATGCATTCCGCGACCGAGGAACTGGAAACGAGCAGGGAAGAATTGCAATCGGTCAACGAAGAGCTCACGACCGTCAACCAGGAGCTGAAAAACAGCGTCGAGGATCTGAGCCGGGCCAACGCCGACCTCAACAACCTCATGGCCTCGACCGATATCGGGACCGTCTTTCTCGATCGCGAATTGCGCATCCAGCGCTTCACCCCCAGCGCACAAAAGATTTTCAATCTGATCCCGGCCGACATGGGCCGGCCCCTTTCCGACATCACTCACCAGCTTGCCCATGAAAACTTCCTGGAAGACGCCGAGCTGGTCCTGCGCGACCTGCGCACGATCGAACGCGAGGTGCGGGTCGGCGACGTGAACTGGTATTTGACCCGGATCGCTCCCTACCGCACGGCCGAAGATCGCATCGCAGGCGTCGTCGCCACTTTCATCGACATCACTCGCCGAAAACAGGCCGAGGACGCGCTGCGCGAAAGCGAGTCGCGCCTTCGGCGGGCCCTCGACATCGAGACGGTCGGGGTCCTTTTTCTCAATGTCGATGGGCAGATAAAAGACGCGAATAACGCTTTCCTCAGGATGAGTGGATACAGTCGTGAGGATTTGGAGAACGGTCTTCTGCGCTGGGGTGAATTCTCGCCTCCGGAATGGAGACCTCTTTCCATCAGTGCTTTTGAGGAACTGAAGGGCACCGGAAAAACCGGGACCTACCAGAAAGAATATGTGCGCAAGGATGGGACCCGCTGGTGGGGCCTTTTCAGCGCGGCTAAACTGAGCCAAAACCTCGCCGTCAAGTATGTCCTCGACATCAATGAACAGAAGCAAGCCGAGGAAGCTCTCCGGGCGAGCGAGGAGCGCTTCCGCCAGTTTGCAGAAAATTCGACCGACGTCCTCTGGATGTTTGATGCCGAGAAAGAGCGGATCGACTACGTGAGCGCCGCATTCGAGCGGGTTTGGGGAGAGCCACCGGAGCGGATCCTGGGCAAACCCGAGGCCTGGGCAGCGACCCTGCACCCGGACGATCGCAAAGAGGGTATGGAGAGACTTGGCCGCTTGCGCAAAGGTGAAACCGTCGTGAGCGAATACCGGATCATCCGGCCGAGCGATGGCGCCATTCGTTGGATCCGCGATACGGGGTTCCCAGTGGTAGAAAAGGCCGGCCGCATCCTTCGGATGGCGGGCCTGGCACAGGACGTGACCGAGGAGAAGATCCGAAGCGAAGCGCTCGCCGAAAGCGAGGAACGTTTCCGTCTTCTCGTCGACGGCGCTCCCGACTACGCAATGTTGATGCTCGATCCCGGCAACCAGATTATCTACTGGAGCGCCGGCGCGGAGCGCGTCTTCGGCTGGAGCGCGGAGGAAGCACTGGGGAAGAGCGGTGAGCTCATCTTCACCCCCGAGGACCGCGCGCGGAAACAGGAACAAAAAGAGATGCGGATCGCCTTGCGTGAAGGAGTGGCGGACGATCGCCGCTGGCTTTTGCGCAAAGACGGCAGCCGCGTCTGGATCGATGGCATCATGCGCCGACTCGACGACGAACTCGGAAACCACCGCGGCTTTGCCAAGATCGGCCGCGACGCCACCGAGCAGCACCTGGCGGAGCAAAATTTACAGGAATCCCACCGCGACCTCGAGACCCGGGTGAGCGAGCGCACCGCCCAGCTGATGGCTCTCAATCAACAGCTCCAATCCGAGATGAACCAGCGCGTCGAGGTGGAACAGGAGCTTCTCCTCATCAGCGAACGCGAAAAGCGCCGCATCGGGCAGGATCTGCACGATAGCCTATGCCAGGAACTCGCCGCCGCCGCTCTCTTCCTCCAGACCGCCGCGCACAAGCTCAAGCCGGACACTGCCTCCGGAGCCAAAGTGCTCTCGGAAGCTGCCCGCATCGTGAACGACAACGTCGGCCTGGCGCGCGATCTCGCCCGTGGCCTTCATCCGGTGGAGTTGTCTTCCCAGGGCCTGGCCAACGCCCTGCGCGAACTCGCGTTTCGCACCAGCCAGATCCGCTCTGTCACCTGCCAGTTCGAGTGTCCGCGGCAGATCCGCATCGGCGACGAGGCCATCGCCTTGAATCTCTACCGCATCGCGCAGGAAGCCGTCACCAACGCGCGCAAGAACGGCAAGGCGACCGCGATCACGATCAAACTGCTGCGGCAAGGCAAAGACCTCAGCCTCACGATCGAAGATAACGGCCGGGGCTTTTCCCCCTCCAAGCCCCAGCGCGGGATGGGTCTCCACATCATGAAATACCGCGCCGGCGTGATTGGGGCGAAGCTGACTCTTACCTCGGCCGGCGGCAAAGGCACCCTCGTGAACTGCCTGCTCCCAGGCGACCAGAGCACCACCGGCGACCGCCTAGGCGCGCCGGCTACAGCTGATCCAGACCCCGGCGATTGAGGCCGGCGAGAATATCCATCACGCCCGCGGTGTCCGGCGCAAGGGATTCGAGTTCGGCGGGAGTGGGCCGGTACAAAAGCCAATGGCTAAACTCACCAGTACAGCCAGGCGTCGGGCACCCAAGCGAATATTTGTCCGGGCCCCCGTCGATCCTGATCCCGCGTCCACTGATGATCCGCTCGCAGATCAGACAAAGGCGCTTGTCATCCACGGTGTACCAGCGACGTTCCGTATCGGTCTCGCGCAAAATCCGCAACCGTTCTTCAAGGGAGAGTTCTTCGCGCATGAACGTAGTAAGAACAGAAACACCGCCGCCGACAATCGGGCGGAAGGCAAAGCTGCGAATAGCGAAAAATCCTAACCCGGAGCGTCACGGACGGCGTCCCGCCACTCGGGGAAAAGACTACGGGGTGGGCGGCTCTTCCGCGCCCGGACCTCTCAGGTCCACGATCACCCGCGCGCTCTGGTAACCGGCAAATTACTCAAGCGAAACGCAGTCATCAGCTTATCCAACCGCGATCGGAGGATGGTTTTCACATCGCGGATCTTTTGTGGCAGCGTGGCCGTGAACCCGGCCTTCTCCGCAATCTTCGTCCGCGGATTACTCTTGACCGCCTGGAAATCGTCCTGCGAGTTATGTACGTTCTTTTTCGAACTTTTGCAGTTTATCGGCAGGCGTAAACCCGCCAGCGGCCCGGTAACGTGCCGAGGGCGACAAAATGGTAGTCACGCGGTAACGGGAAACTCGTGCAGGGCTTGTCAAATGAACCCGACGGCCAAGGGCCGCACGAAGGGCGATCAGTTAACATTATGAAAAGCAAAGCGCGCCTTCTTGGTCATCCAATTCACCCGATGTTGATCGTCTTCCCGCTTGGCCTTTTTCCGCTGGCGGTTATTTTCGATCTTCTTTTCCTCAAGACAGACAACTCTCACTGGGCGGACATTTCTTTCTGGCTGATCACGGGCGGACTGATCGGCGGCCTGGCTGCGGCGTTTTTTGGCGCTATCGACTGGTGGGCAATCCCCGCCGGCACGCGGGCCAAGCGGATTGGGCTCTGGCACGGGTCCATCAATGTGCTGGTGACAGCCTTGTTCGCCATCAGTTGGTGGATGCGCCATGAAACGCCGACCAATCCCGGGCGGGTGCCGATTTACCTCGGAATCGTAGCTTTGGTCTTCGCTCTGGTCGCCGCCTGGCTGGGCGGGGAGCTTATTTATCGCTTGAACGTGGCGGTCGACGAAGGTGCGAACCTTAACGCGCCGAGTTCGCTTTCAGATGAGAGCCCAACGAGGCAGGGCTGATTCAATTGTCTCGGTTCCGTCTCCTGCGGCCGGGCGATGATGCGCGACTGAGGCGGTTCCCGCCGCAGCCAACGAAATTACCCGACGGTTACGAGCGCCGTATCGGTGCCCCCGCTGGCGCTTCTGACGGTGCTGGACTGAAGGCCAGCGTCGCCAAGGTGAGAAGTGCAATGGGTTGTTTCATGATTTTGTTTGTTAAAACCGACTTCTCCTTCCTTTTAAGTTGCCTGGAGGCGCTGCTCCCGATGACGAATCTATCGCTTTGGGTTTGTCGGATTCGCTGAACATTAGCCTCAGCCGGTTAAAGCAGTTTGTCGTTCGCCCGACCCAGCTCGGTCTCGGTGCTGAAATTCGGCGGTGCAGAGCAGGATCCTGGAACAAGCGTCTGTGCAGAGAGAGTTAGCGCGCCGACAAACCCGCAGATCGCACCCAACAAGTAGGAAATTGAATGTCCAGAAGGATTGTAAAAATTCCAGGAGTTCGGGCGAAATTCGGCTACGGAAGGTAGTAGACTTCCACCAGGCCAACTCCTGCGCTGCTCACCTTGCCCCGTACAATCGCGGTGTAAGCGCCGGGCGGGAGATCGGCCAGGACAGCCGACTCCGCCGGATCGGTCGGGGCCAGCCCAGTCGCCGCGATCGCATCTCCGTCTGTGTCCTGCCAGTCGTCGTTCTGTGCCACGATCCCTCCCTGCTGGTTGTAAACATTCAAAGTCGGATCGCGCAGCGCCTCCGAGATGGTCGTGAGCGAGGGACCGATCGCCCGTATCACCACCTGCCCAGTCTGGCCGCCTTCGCCGATGATGAACCCTCCGATCATCGCATTATCATCCGGCTGCACGTAACCGCGCGTGCTGATGTTCCCCAGATAGGTGGCCGCGTTCGGATCGTCCAGATCGTACACTTCCACCAGACCCACTCCAGTCGCGTTATCTTTCCCGTAGACAATTGCCGTGTAGAGCCCGGGATCGAGCGTCGCGATGATCGCTGATTCCTGATCGATTGTCGGCGCCAGCCCGCTCCCTGCGATCTCGGTTTCCTGGCTGTCTCTCCAGTTGTCGTTCACCACCACGCTGCCATCGGGATTGTGCAACTCCAGCACCGGATCGGCCAAGACACCGCTGAGCGGGAGCGACGGCCCGATCGCGCGCAGGATGACTGTCTTCGGTTCACTCCCACCCGTGACGATGAACCCGCCGATCAGCACCTTGTCGCCCGTCTGTGCGTCCGCCCGAGTCGAGATGTTGAGCGGCTTGCTTTCCAAAGGTGTCGCGCTCGGAGAAGGAGAAGGCGACGTCGTCGGGCTGGGCGAGACAGTCGGCGTCGGCGAGACGGTCGGCGTCGGACTCGGCGTCGGTGTCGGAGGCGGTGTCGGGCTCGGCGTTGGGCCGTCCAGCAACTCACCGGTTGCACTGATGAACGGCCGACCCACTCCGCCTGCGATCAGGATTCTCCCATCATCCAACTCGGTCGCCGTGTGGTTCTGACGCGCCTCCGTCATCGTCCCAAACTGACTCCACTCACCGGTGGCTGGATCGTAAATCTCAACCGAGTCAAAGGCCTGCTGACCGCCGCCGAAGACAGAACCACCCTGAATGCCTCCCCCGATGGCGACGACATGCCCAACTAACGAACCCCAGGCTGGATTGGCCAGGCGGATGGCGACGAAGCGGCCGCGGGTCTCGATCATCAGTCCAGTCTCCGAAAACGACTGAAGATCCGGATGATAGATTTCCGTTGCCTCAGGACCGCCACCCGAAATCAGGACCGTGCCATTCTCCAGCAAAGTCGATTCATGTTCTGTCCGCGGGCTATTCATGTCCGGCACCATGGACCAGAGCCCGGTGCCGGGAGTATAAAGCTCCGCCGTCTCCGTTTCGCGGTCTCCGCCCCCTACCCCGTTAGCCAGATAGTTGCCGCCTTCGACAAGGACCGTCCCGTCGAGGAGCAGGCTTTCGCGATGCCGTTTTCGACCGAGAAAGAGTTCGCCGGTCAGAGAGAAAGTTTCCGTTCCCGGATCAAACAGCTCCGTCGTCGCAGTGGTGTCGCCGCCCGTCTGGACGCCGCCCACCACCAGGACTTCCCCGCTCTGCAGCAAAGTCGCGCTGTGCAAAGCCCGCTCTTCGTTCATCGGAGTGGCGAGATGAAATAGCTGCGTCGATGGATCGTAAATCTCGGCACTGGTCAAGTCGCCGAGATTTCCTCCCTTACCACCGGCCACCAGGACGCGGCCATCCTGCAACTTAGTGGCGGTATGACTCTTTCGAGCATCCTTGAGTGAACCCACCAAGGAAAAAGAGTTACTCGTTGGATCGAAAAGCTCGGCTGACTTGAGGTTGAATGCGTCGAGACTTCCTGCGGCGAGTAACACCGTGCCGTCGTTCAACAACGTTGCCCGGTGTTGATTCCGTCCGGTGTTCAGGTTGCCGATCGCAGTAAAGTCATGAGTTATCGGATCGAGAATCTCAGCCGATTGCAAAGTCTCGTTCCCAGTCACACCCCCGGCGACAAGGATTTTTCCACTCTGCAACATCGTCGCGGTATGACCACCCCGATTTTCGATCATCGATTGATAGCTTGTCCAAAATCCAGTAGCCGGATCGTAAACCTCATCCGCGGCCAGAAACCCGCTCTCCAGAGTCACACCTCCAATTACGACTACACGACCATCGCCCTGCAAGATCGCCCGGTGATTTGACCGGTTGTCAGACATCTTGAAAGCCAGGGTGAATGTCTTGAGGACAGGATCGTAAATTTCGGTCTCGTTGTGCGGACTGGTCCCGGAAAATCCGCCGGTGATCAAAACCTGTCCGGAGGGCAAGAGCGTAGAGGTATGATTCGCTCGCGAAATATTCATGTGGTTTCCCAGGATCGTGAAAACCTTAGTCACGACGTTATAAATTTCCGCGGTGTTACTGGAGATGCCGCCGACGTAGCCGCCCGTAATCAGCACGGTGCCGTCCTGCAAGGGCGTCACCATATGGCTCTTGCGATTGACCGGGGTGCTGACGATCGGGGTGAAAGAGTTATCTGCGGGATTAAAAATGTCGGCCGTGGTGCCGCCATGCACCAGGACGGTCCCATCCCATAAGAGCACCGCCGAGTGATTACTGCGGGCCGTGCTCAGGGACTGCGGCGTCAGGGAAAATTTTCCCGTCACCGGGTCGTAGATCTCGGCGGTTTGCAAAACGATGGTGCCGTCGGCACCACCGGTGATCAGGACTCGTCCGTCGGGCAGCAAAGTCGAGGTCTGATCCCCGCGTGCCGCGAGCATCGCTCCCGTGGCGGTGAAAACATTCGTCCCTGGATCATAGAGCAGGGCGGACTTAAGCGTGCCGCCTTCATTGGCGCCGCCGGTGATCAAGACTTTGCCTGAATTCAACAGCGTGGCTGCATGACCCCCGCGCTCCGGCAGGAGCGGAATCGTCTGCGCGGAAAGCGGGAGGGCGCCGGAGAATGCGCAGAGCGCAGCGAGGAATGATATGGATATTTTTCTCATGGGGAGAAGGATGACTTAGCACCATCAGAGGAAAGCACTGATTTCAATAAGGATAACCCGTGGGATTTTGATTCAGTTAAGGAATGTAATAGACCTCGACCAACCCAATCCCCAAACTGCCCGCTTTACCTTCCACCACCGCGGTGTAGGCGCCGGGCGCCAGATCGCCCAAGATGGCGGACTCGCGGGAATCGTTAGGGGCAAGTCCCGTCGCTTCGATCGCCGCTCCGTTCGTATCGGCCCAGTTGTCGTTTTGCGCCACGAGCATGCCGTCGGCATCGAAGAGGCTGAGCACCGGATCCGGCAACGCCTCAGGAATGCTGGTCAGCGATGGCCCGATCGCCCGCACCACTACCTGTCCTGTCTGGCCGCCCTCCCCAATGATGAAACCCCCAATCATCACGTTTTCGCCGGTCTGGACAAAGCCACGCGTGCTGATGTTCGCCATATAGGTCGCGCCGTTCGGATCGTCGAGGTCGTAAACCTCGACCAGGCCAACGCCGGTGCCGTTGTTCTTTCCATAGACTATTGCCGTATAAAGCCCGCTCCCCGGCACCGACGGATCGCTCGGCGAAAGGACGGCGACAATGGCCGACTCCAATTCATTCGTCGGGGCCAGCCCGGTCGCTTCGAGCTCCTTCTCCTGGGTCGATTTCCAATTGTCGTTCGTGATCACCGTCCCATCCGGTTCATGCAATTCCAAAACCGGATCGGCCAGCGCGCCATTCACCAACGGATCGAGCGACGGCCCGATCGCACGGATGATCAAACGCTTCGGTTCCGTGCCTCCCGAGAGAATGAATCCGCCGATCATTACCTTGTCGCCGGTCTCCACGTCGCTGCGGGTCGAGAGGTTTAAAAGCTTGCTCTCCGCCGGCGTCGGCGTCGGCGTCGGGCTTACCGAAGGCGACGGCGTCGCGCTCGGGCTCGGAGACGCACTCGGCGAGGGCGAAGGTGAAGGTGAAGGTGAAGGTGAAGGCGAAGGCGAAGGTGAAGGTGAAGGTGAAGGCGAGGGTGAGGGTGAGGGTGAGGGTGAGGGTGAGGGCGTCGCCGAAGGAGTGGGGGTCGGGGTGGGGATGGGCGTCGGACTCGGGCTGGGGCCCGCCAACACCTCCGCCGTTGCGCTCACATAAGGTCGTCCGACGCCACCGGCGATCAGGATCCGGCCGTCGTTCAGCTCAGTCGCGGTATGATTCTGTCGCGGTTCCGTCATCGTCCCAAAAAGCGTGAACATCCCGGTCGCGGGATCATACATTTCGACCGAATCCTGCGCCTGCTGGGCGCCGCCGAAGATCTGGCCGCCGAGAGAGGAACCGCCGAAAATCAGCACCTTACCGACGAGCCCGTTCCAAGCCGGACTCGTTAGGTGAATGGCAACGTGGCGGCCGCGCGACTGCACCATCGGACCCACCTGCGAGAAGGTGGCCGTGTCGGGATGATAGATTTCACCGGGCGCGGCCGCCGCCGAACCGCCTGAGATGAGGACGGTCCCGTCATTCAGGAGGGTCGCTTCATGCTCCGAGCGGGCCGCGGCCATGTCGCCCACCTGCGACCACATGCCGGTGGCGGGATTATACAACTCCGCCGTCTCCGTCTCGCGATCGCCGCCGCCCTGGCCGTTAGGCAAAGTGTTGCCTCCCATCACCAGGACGGTGCCGTCCAGAAGCAGGGCCTCCCTATGGCGCTTCCGCTGCAGGTTGAGCAGTCCGGTATCAGAGAAAGTTTCCGTGACAGGATCGAAGAGCTCCGACGTTTTGACTGAGACGCCGCCAGTGGCCACCCCGCCGACCTCCAGGACCTGCCCATTGTTCAGCAGGGTCGCGGTGTGGAGAGCGCGAACGCCGATCATGGAGGTAGCAGAATGGAAGAGTTGCGTCGCCGGATCGTAGACTTCCGCGCTGCGCAGGTAACCGACGCTGCCGCCTTTGCCGCCCGCGACCAGCACTCGTCCATCGGTCAGGGTCGAGGCGGTGTGACTCTTTCTCGGGTCAACCATCGATCCGACCAACGAGAATGAATTATTCGCCGGGTTGAAAACCTCGGCTGAACTAAGGTTCAAGGCGTCGGTGCTGCCGCCCGTAAGCAGAACGGTCCCGTTTTCCAAGAGGTTGGCCCGATGCTGATTTCGCGGGTCTTGCATGTTCCCCAGGGAGGTAAACACAAGCGTCGCCGGATCGAGCAACTCCGCGGTGGGGAGAGTGGCATTCCCCGTCACCCCACCGGCCACGAGAATGTTGCCACTTTGCAGAGCAGTGGCGGTATGACCGCCTCGGTTCTCAATCAGCGGTGCATAAGTCGACCAGACTTTTGTGGCCGGATCGTAAACTTCATTCGCCGCCAGAAATCCGCTCTCGAGCGTGACCCCGCCGATGACGACAACCCGCCCGTCGCCCTGCAGGATCGCATGATGATTGGAGCGGTGATAATACATCGAAGTGTCGATCGTGAAGGTCTGCGTCGCGGGGTTATAGATCTCCGTCTCTTTATGCGGGCTGGTGCCGGAGAACCCGCCTGCAATCAGAACCTGACCGTCCGGGAGGAGCGTGGCGGAGAAATTGGCCCGGGCGATCTGCATCGTCTGCGCCGTGGGCGTGAAGGTCTTGCTCTCGGGGTGATAAATCTCGGCCGACCTGCTCGAGATCGCGTCGACGTAGCCGCCAGCGATGAGCACTGTCCCATCCGCGAGCACGACCGCTTCGTGGCTCTTGCGATTAGCCGGGCTAGTGACGGTGGTGGTGAATGTCTGGGTGGCGGGATTAAAAATGTTCCCGCTTCCCGATCCCACGATGAGCACGGTTCCGTCCGGCAGGAGGGTCGCGCTGTGATTAACCTGTCCAACCGACATGGACCCGATCGTAGTCGTGAAAACCCCCGTCGCAGGATCGTAAAGCTCCGCGCTCAACAGCGGCAGACCACCTCCGCCCCCCCCGGTAACGAGGACCCGCCCATCCGGGAGCAAGGTGGAAGTGTGATTCGACCGCGCCTCCTTGAGCGCGCCCGTGGGCGTCATCTGCCCCGTCATCGGATCGTAGAGCAATGCCGAAGCCAGCGTCGCCGTCTCGTTCACTCCGCCGCTGATCAGCACCTTGCCGGAATTCAGCAGCGTCGCGCCGTGACTCGTCCGCTCGGGCAAGAGCGGAATCGTTTGCCCCTGCGCCGTTCCGATTTGAAACAGGCAGACTGCGGCAAGGGTGAAAAAAAAACCGTGTTTATCCATGAATGCGCCTTTGCAATGGGAGAGAAGTAAATAGCAGAACGTGTCGCGCCGTATTTGTCCAGTAAATTAAGGATGAAGTGTCTCCGAACTGGTCGTCCCTCCCGGTCTGCGGGAACACCGGCATGAACCGTGCTCCCTTCGCCAAGCTGCCATTGGACAGGAGGGGATTCCCACCTACAATGCTCGCTCCGCGCTTCCGACTGGGACCGCCAAGTGACGCTTGCGTCTGCGCGGATTTCACACCGTCAGCAACCAATTAATCAGTACCATCTATTTTGAATACATCGCCTAAAACCAGCCACCTTGTCGCGCCCCACGGCGGAGACCTCATTAACCTCATCCTCGGTCGCGAAGAAGCCGCCGACACCAAAGCCGCCTCGCGCGATTTCCCATCCTGGGATCTCACCCCGCGCCAGATCTGCGATCTCGAGATGCTCCTCAACGGCGGCTTCTCACCTCTCACCGGATTCATGAACCAGGCCGAGTACGAGAGCGTCTGCTCCGGCATGCGACTGAAGAGCGGCGTCCTCTGGCCGATCCCGATCACCCTCGACGTCACCGAGGCTTTCGCGAAAACCCTCCAGCCCGGCAGCACTATGGTCGCCCTGCGCGATGCGGAAGGCGTCATGATCGCCATCCTCCATGTCGAGGACGTCTGGCAGCCCGACCGCGCCGCGGAAGGTAAAGCCGTCTTCAACAGCAGCAGCGAGGCACACCCCGGCGTCGCTTATTTGATGAACCGGAGCAATCCCTGGTACGTGGGCGGCCGCCTCGAAGGCCTCCAGCTCCCGAGTCATTACGACTTCAAGGCCCTCCGCCAAACCCCGGCCGAGCTCCGCGCCATCTTCGCCGACGCCGGCTGGCGCCGCATTGTCGCCTTCCAGACCCGCAACCCGATGCACCGCGCGCATGTCGAACTCACCTTCCGCGCCGCCAAGCAAGTCGAAGCCAGCCTCCTTATCCACCCCGTCGTCGGCATGACCAAGCCCGGCGATGTCGATTACTTCACCCGCGTCCGTTGCTACCAGCTCCTGGTCGGCAAATACCCGGCCGGCACCGCCAAGCTCGCCCTCGTCCCGTTCGCCATGCGCATGGGCGGCCCGCGCGAAGCTGTCTGGCACGCCCTCATCCGCAAGAACTACGGCTGCAGCCACCTCATCGTCGGCCGCGACCACGCCGGCCCTGGCAAGGATACCGATGGTAAACCATTTTACGGACCGTACGAAGCCCAGGAACTCTTCGCCAAACACGAAGAGGAAATCGGCGTCAAACAGGTGCCCTTTCAAATGATGGTCTACCTCGAGGACAAAGATAAATATTTCCCGGCGGACGAAGTGCCGAAGGACGCCCGCGTCCTCGACCTTTCCGGCACTGAGCTACGCAACCGCCTCAACGAAGGTCGCGACATCCCGGCGTGGTTTACCTATCCCGAGGTCGCCACCGAATTGCGCCGCAGCTTCCCGCCGCGACACAAGCAAGGCCTAACGATCTTCTTCAGCGGCCTTTCCGGGAGTGGTAAATCCACCATCGCAAATGTCCTCATGACCAAGTTCCTCGAAGTCGGCGGCCGTCCGGTCACCATGCTCGACGGCGACCTCGTCCGGAAGCACCTCTCCAGCGAGCTCGGCTTCTCCAAGGAGCACCGCGACATCAACATCCGGCGCATCGGTTACGTCGCGAGCGAGATCACGAAAAACGGCGGCATCGCCATCTGCGCCCCGATCGCCCCCTATGAAGCGACCCGCAAAGACGTCCGCGCCCTCATCGAACCGCTCGGCGGCTTCATCCTCGTCCATCTCTCCACTTCCGTGGATGTGTGCGAACAGCGCGACCGCAAAGGCCTCTACGCCAAAGCCCGCGCCGGCATCCTGAAAGAATTCACCGGCATCAGCGATCCCTATGAAGAGCCCGTCGACGCTGAGTTGCACATCAACACCGCCGAGCTCAGCGCCGAAGAAGCGGCCCAGGAGATCATCCTGCATTTGGAGCGCGAAGGCTTCATCGGGATGAACCGCGGCACCGCCTAAGCGAGGTCGCCAGCAATTTGATTCAACGCCGCCCGCGCATGTTCGTGGGCGGCGTTTTTCATTTTCACGCACCGCCATCTTTATTCTTGCGCCACTCCCGCCCTGCCCGCTAAAACGAGCCAACAAAATGCTCCCGCCTCTCTTCCCGCCGCCAGTCGGCGCGGCCGGTTTTACCAGGGCCATGCCATCAAAACTCGTTAGGCCAGTGCCCAACCCATCATAGAACCCAGCCACTTATGAAAAAGTATCTCCTCATTGTAGTCCTCATCCCCACCCTTGGCCTGGCCGAGAATCTGTTCCGGAACAGCGACATGGAAACAGGGGCCGCATGGTCCGGGGATCGCAGGATCGAAACCGTGGACGAGAATAAAGTGATGGTCATGGAGGCGAAGAAAAGCAGGACGGTCAGCTGCCATCAGGATGCCGCCACCCGAGGTCAGAAGGATCTCATCCTCAAATTCCGTTATCGCACCAAGGACTATCACGGCCGCGGCCTTCAGCTTCGAGGAGCGAGGCAGAATGATTCTTCGACCTTTCGAACGATCAACCTCAAGGCCGATGATCAGTGGCACGACTTTGAGTGGCCGTTCTCGGAGATTCGCGGCAGCAGCAAGATTCGGTTTTCCTTCGAACTCCTCGAGGGTGAGGGAAAAGTATTTCTCGACGACATCGTCCTGGAACCAAAGCCCTAGCAGTCCTGCGCGCGCGCGAATTGCCTTCCCATTCGGCGCTTCGCGGTGGTTTCATGGCGCGAGATGAAAAACGCGAAACCGAACCCGGACGCCGAGAAAGCTCGTTCCTACAAGAAACCCGTCCTGCGCAGCGACGCCTTTGCCCGGGCGCTCAACGAAGCCAAATTGCGCCTCGCCGGGGCCGGGGGTTTGCGCTCGCTTTTCGAGCAAGCCGCGAAGGAGTGCGCGTCGCTTCCGAGGGAGCGGTTCAAGGAAAATTGGCCTTATCTTCAGACCATGCTGCGACTCGTCCGCGCCCGCGCGCGCGGCGAATACACGCAGGCTTCAGACGACGATCTGCTCTGGATAGTCACCGCTCTCAACTATCTGGTCGATCCCTTCGATTTGATTCCCGACCGGACACCGTTTCTCGGTTTCGTCGATGACGCGATCCGTGGTCGACTTCGTCGTGGATAAGACCCGGCAAACGCTGGACGATTTCATGGTCTGGGAAACCAGCGGCGTCGCGAGCGTCCCACCCACACTTCCTGGCGAATCCCTATGATCAAGCCCACTTCCAAGATCCGTTTTAAAGCGAAACTCAATCAACCGGCCGCGACAGAGAAGGGCGACTCATGGACCTTCCTCACCGTGCCCAAGGAGGCCAGCGCCAGGCTTCCCTCGCGGGGCATGGCGGCGGTAGAGGGCACGATCAATGGCTGCGCCTTTCGCGCCACGCTCGAGCCCGACGGTCAGAAAAGCCATTGGCTCAAGGTGGACCGGAAGCTGCGCGAAGCGGCCGGTGCGGAGCCGGGCGACACGGTGTCGCTGGAGATCGCGCCGGCGGGAGAGGAACCGGAACCCGAAGTGCCGGCGGATCTGCGCAAGGCGCTCGCGACCGCCCCGAAAGCGCGGGCCTTATGGTCGGACATTACCCCCGTGGCGCGCCGGGATTGGATCCAATGGATTGTTTCCGCCAAGCGCCCGGAGACGCGCGTGCGCCGAGTCGAGAGCGCCTGCTCCATGCTCGCGGCCGGGAAGCGGCGAGTCTGCTGCTTCGATCGGTCCGGGTTCTACAGCAAAGGCCTCAGTGCTCCGAAAGCCGCGACCAGACCGGGAAGGGCATAAAGCAGCCCTCCAAAGAAAGAGCTCAGGTTGTAGCCGGGGGCGGTGACCCCGGCCGGGGCGAAATCTGGCAGGGGAAACCGGGCGAACATCCGATCACGCGGAAGGCAGGCTCTCTCGTCCTCGTCCTCGTTCTCGTCCTCCTCCTCGTCCTCGAACTTCCTCTGAAAAAACGACGACGAGGACGAGGACGAGGACGAGCAGGAATCGACGCTGAGATTTGTGAGATGACTACTCGGGCCTCCTTAGTTATCCCCCCGCGCTTTAAAAGATCATGCACTTTGCGCTTCGAAGGCCGCTCCGCGGCGCAGGGTTGTTTCCGGGGGCTGACCGCACTTTTTCATGGGGGCCCCCCGCCCAGCACGGGCATGCCCGCGGCGCCGACTTTCCCCGCCGCCGTCCCGGCAGTCGACCCCGGGATCGAGCCGCGTTTCCGGGCGCTGATGAAACAAATCAAGGCCCACGCTGCCTATAACACCGCCATCGGCGAAACGCTCGGCGGCGAAGGCGCCGAGCAGAGCGGCCCCGACATGGCCACCGTCCAGCCCGGCATCACCGCCAAAACCATGGGCAACACCGTGCTCGTGGGCTTGGATTGGGGTGGCCACCGCGCCTTCCCCGACCTCTGCGAGATCGAGGTCGATCGCGGCGGCGGGACCGGCTTCGCTCTGCTCGCCTACGACACCACCCGGGGCTACACCGACACCGCCCCCTTCCCGGCCAAGCCCGTGAAATGGACCTGCCGCGCCATCTACCCCGTCGGCGACCACGCCGTCGGGCAATGGAGCAACCCGGTCAGCCTGACGGTTGGCGGGTAATGTAACGGCGGGCGTGTCGCCCGCATCCGCGCGGCCATTGGGGCGCGTCCACGAACCAGCCGGAGGCGAAAGCCTCCGGCTGTGTCTTTACTGACGTTAGGCTCGGCCTCGGCCCAGCCATGCCAAAGCCGGAAAACAGGGGAGGTCGAAAAGGTGTCAGTCTGTGATTCTCGCTCATTCAGTAACTGAGTGTGGAACTATCCGTCGAACACGGTCGCATGCCAGTTTAGATTCTGAATCGCAATCAAAGAGCGAGAATCACAGACTGACACCTTCCAACCGGCTCATGACATCGCGCATCTGATCGAGGAGCTTTTTTTCTTGTCAGGCGACGGCTCCGGCCCTAAAGCGGGGTTCATGAATCCGGCTTTTATCCTTCCTCGCTCCCGGGAGCAAGCCTGGATTAGACCGGAAAATCCCGCAAAAAAAGGCGGGATTTTCCGACCGAATACTCGTTAGATGGTGCAACCATGACCGCGAAAGAATGGAGTAGATCGGTCGGGACGCTTGCGGTGGACGCACTTCTCGATCAGGGACTCGTGGACAGAGACAACTTTCAGCGCGCAGCCGACATTGCAGCAGAAGAAATCTATATTCGCCTTACGCTTGGGGATTATCCGCCGGCTGAGCAGCCTTCATCAGAGGGATAGTTCCATGTGCCCACTGTTGCCACACCAACCATCTAACCAATCGATGAAGCTGACGGCGGGAAGCCTTGCGCTTAACTTCTGAGATGGCTACAACACTTTCCCTGCGGGACACGTGCTCTCCCTCCCGCCGCAGCTTATCTCCGTCTCGTTAGATGGTGAGAGTTGTTGAGAAGCTGTTGTCTTGGGGATTTGTGTGCGGCTTTGGTATCGTCTGCGGAGTCGTCGGATATTACGTTCGCCGGAACGCGGAGAAGCTAGGTCGACAGTGCGCC
>JACCZO010000391.1 GCA_013695925.1 Chthoniobacterales bacterium | reverse complement strand
GGCATGAGCGTGAGCGAACGCATGGCATGGTTTCGCGGGCAATCTTCGGTCCCGGCGATCCGTGAGCAGGCGCAATCCACCCCGGGCGCTCCGGTGCTGCGCGAAGAGCCGGCGCCCTCCGGCGAGCAGAAGTAACGCCCCTCTCCGTCTGGAGTTTACTCGCCGCGGCGGGCCCTCCGCGTCTCCCTTCGTCAACCGCGTGGCGGCGCAGTCGCTCTACGGGGTCAGCTTTTCAGTGTTTCAGCTGTCAGCTTTTAGACTGCCTCTGATCTCCGTCCGCCGGAGAACCGCCGCGCTCGCGCAGCCCCCACTTCATCCTTCAACATTCATCCTTCATCATTCTCTTCGCTCTTGCCAAGCGAAGACCGCCTCGCTAGAAATGCCGCTCCTCCGATGAGATACGAACTCACAGAGCACGCGTCGCTTCGTATGCGTGAGCGAAAGATCGAAACAGCATGGTTGGAACAAGCGCTCACCAAACCGCAGAGGACAGAACCGGACGAAGAAGAGCCTGACCTCGAACACCGTCTGGCCGTGATTGCCGAATGCGATTATCGTGTCCTGCGGGTCGTTTGCGACCCGCGCGACGAGCCGCTCAAGATTGTGACCCTGCATTTCGACCGAAGTCTGAAAGGAAAGCTATGAGACTAACGATTGATCCGAAAGCTGACGCACTCTATCTGCGTCTCAACGAGGCCCAGATCGTGGATTCCGAGCAAGTGGGTTCTGGCGTGGTGCTCGACTATGATGCGCAGGACAACATCGTGGGTGTGGAAATGCTCAACCTTTCGAAACGAGGCCAACCGGTTGAGATCGAAAAACTGGTTTTCGAGACCCTGCAATCGCATCAAACGGACGTCCTCGTGCAGGAAACGCCGCCGCCCTATGGCGAGCAGCAGTAACGCTCCGCCTTCCCTCCTTCCCCAATTGAACGTTCTCCACGGCGAGCCCTCTCCTCTCTGTCCTCTGCCAGCTGCGTTCATCCTTCCTCCTTCCTCCTTCTCTTCGCTCTTGCCTAGCGAAGACTGCCCCTCTAGAACTGCGCCCGGAATGCCGACCCCTGAAGCCTCTGAACGCCAAATTTGATGTAGCGGCAACATGGACTTCACGGTAGAGTTCTACGAACCCGAGGCCGGGAAATGCCCAGTGCGCGACTTCCTTGAAACTTAAATCCAGTGATCCCGATGATTTCGCTGCCGTCGTAGCGGGGTTGGATAAACTGCGTCACAGTATCACCGCCCAAGGCTGACAAAAGCGCAGTCGTGCGTGAAGAACCTGCCGGCTACAAGATAGCCCGGCGCAAGAAATCCGCTGCCTGAGTGATCCCGCGGCTTCGCCTCCGTCCTCCGCCCTCTGCTCCGTTCAGCTTTCAGAGGTCAGCTTTTAGCTCTCCGTTTTCAGATCTCAGCGGCCTATCCGCGACCTGCTTTCCCCTATCCCCAAATAATCAATAACAAATAACGACGAACCGAGAACCCGCGGTGCTCCGCCCGCGTTTTTTCCTTTCCACTTTCCCTCCGCCGCTCTAAACCCGTCCGCATGGTTTCATCCGTCGACCCTGTAACGCCTGCGTACGTCAAAGCGCACACGACAGGCCGATGGGCGGAAACCATCTTCCGGGCCCTTATTTGAAGAGCGCTCGGCTCGTCGTTGGCTTCCATTGCAGTTCCTCGCCAAGCTCGAAGAATTTCGACGAACTGCGCCGGCGCCATTGGAACTGGACAATCGCCTTTGCGCGGTACAACCTGCCCACTTCACGCAGGCGGCGGCAATCCTCAAGGGAGGGCGCGGGAGCTGAGCCTCCTTTAATCTGGATCAGCACAATATCGAAAAGGTCCCCGCGTTTCAGCAAATCGTCGACTGGCTGGTCGGTGCTCTTTCTGATGGCGATTAGATCCACCACTCCACGCCATTCCCCCTTATTTTTGCCACGGAAGGACACGAAGTTCCAGCGCGTTGCCACACGTGAACTAAGCTAACCGAGAACCCGCGGTGCTCCGCTCGCGTTTTTTCCTTGGCACGGAAAGCACCAGTCGCTAGAAATCAGCGCTTCATGCCCACCCCACAGGAATCTCTGAATCTCCAGATCGAGGGAGAACTCGGACTTAAACCGGAAAATCGAGGCAGTGCTACGGCGCAATCGCCGAAAACCTCGCCCGGCGAACTCTTCATCGTCGATAATAGCGACGAGCTCTGGAAGGGTCTGAAATACCTCCACGACTGGACAGAGATCGCGAGCGCCTTCGATATCGCGACCGGCTTCTTTGAAATCGGCGCGCTCCTCGCGCTGGAACCCGGATGGCCAAAACTGGACAAGATTCGGATCCTCCTCGGCGATGAAATGACCTTTCGAACCCGCCAAGCGCTGCTCGAAGGGCTGCGTGAGCGCACCAAGGAAGTTCTCGACAACAGCATAGAGCAGGAAAAAGAGGCGAACGATTTCCTCGCGGGCGTTCCCGCAATCGTCGAAGGAATCCGTTCCGGCAAAATCGAATGCAAGGTCTACGCGAAAAAGAAATTCCACGCCAAGGCTTACATCACACATCCGAAGGTGGCGGTGATCGGTTCCGTTGCGCTTGTCGGGTCAAGCAATTTCACGATCCCTGGCCTGACCCAAAATGTCGAATTGAACATCCAAGTTCGCGCTCCGGGGGATGTTACTCAATTACAGGAATGGTTCGAAAGGCATTGGGCAGATGGGGAGGACATTACCGAGGACATCATCAAAGTCATCGAGCGACAGATTGCAGCCTACTCACCCTTCCAAGTTTATGCGAAGTCCCTGCAAGAGCTATTCAAGAGCAAGGAACTTCCCCCCGAATCGTGGGAGAAGACGCAATCAGTCATGTTCCCGCTGCTCGATCAATATCAGAGGGAAGCATACGAAGCTCTGCTCAAAATTTCGCACCAACACCGCGGCGCTCTGCTTTGCGATGGCGTCGGCCTCGGGAAGACGTTCGTCGGCTTGCTCTTGATTGAGCGCCTCATTCACGACCGGAAAAAGGTTGTACTGATCGTTCCGAAGTCAGGACGCAAAGCGGTCTGGGAACGGAATCTGAAGAAGTATCTTCCCCACCTCTTTCGCGGCTTTAGCGACCTGCGCATCTTTAATCACACCGACCTGATGCGCCACGGCGATCTCCCGGAAGAGCTGGAGCGGATGAAGGAACAGGCCGACGCGATCGTGATCGACGAAGCGCATCACTTCCGGAATCGAGGACTCGCCAATTTGGATGGCGAGATCCGATCGCGGTATTGGAAGCTCTACGATATCGCCGAAGGCAAAGCGCTTTACCTCCTCACCGCCACGCCAGTTAACAACGCACTCACAGACTTCCAACACCTGATCGAGATCTTCTCAAGGGTCGATCAACCAGGGGCGTTTGCTACCACGCTCGGTATCCACGCTCTGCCCGCGTATTTTCGGAAGCTCGAGAAGCAGTTGCTGGAGATCGTCACAGGCAAACAGCTCGGAGAACTCTTCGACCAAAATCAGGTCGAAGCGGAGCAGGTTCTCTTTGAGGACAAACTGTTCCGCGAACTCGTTGTTCAACGCAGCCGCGCCTACGTCCGCGCCAGTCAGGAGCAGAGTGGCGGCCCCTCCGTTACGTTTCCGGAGAAGGAGCCACCCAAAGTCGTGGCATATTCCGTCAAGAAAACCTACGGACACCTGCTCGGGAAAATTGAAAAAGCCTTCGCGAAAGAGACTCCGCTCTTCGCGCTCGCCCTATACTACCCTCTCGCCTATTGGAAGGGCGATCCCACCACGCTCGAACAGTGGGATGTAAACCGCCAGAAACAGTTAGTCCGGCTCATCCGCATCCTGTTTCTAAAACGCTTCGAAAGCTCGATCGTCGCCTTCGAAGCATCTTGCCACACTCTGCTGCTCAAGCTCCTCGCTTTTCTTCGCACCAACATCGATCCGAAGAATCCAGTTGAAATAAGGCGCCTCGAAAAATGGGAAGCACAAAACGAAGAGCTGCTTGACCATGTCCGCGCCCGACGGGGCGAGTTTCAAGGCGAGGAATCCGCGGAAGAAAGCGATCTCGGCGAAGAATTCATGGACGCTTTCGAACGCCTCTCTCGGGATGACTACAAGATCGGCGAGATCTTCGATGAAACCTACAGCGATTTGGAAACGGTCGTTGATTTCTTGGAGGAAATTCAGCGGCTCGATGTTTCCCAGGACGACAAGTTAAAGTCGCTCCTAAAGCTGCTGACCAAAGATGCGGTTCTGAAAAAACAAAAGGTGATCATCTTCACCGAGTTCATGACCACGGCGCGCTATCTCAAGAAACAGCTGCAAGCTGCCGGCATCGACGGCGTGGACGAAATTGACAGCGCCAGCAATCGCGATCGCGCCGACGTCATCCAGGAATTTGCGCCCTACTACAACGAGAGCAGCAGCGCTCGACTCGAAGCCGAGGGACGCAAAGAAATCCGCGTCCTCATTTCCACCGAT
>JACCZO010000382.1 GCA_013695925.1 Chthoniobacterales bacterium | reverse complement strand
ATCCTTACGTGGCGCTGCTCAAGCGCGACGCGACCATGGTGATCGTCGGTGCGATTGAACCGATCACGCATGATTTTGCCACCGCCCAGATCGTGCTGAAGCGGCGGAGCATCGCCGGCTCTTTGATTGGCGGAATCGAGGAAACGCAGGAGATGCTCGACTATTGCGCCGAGCAGCACATCGTCTCCGACGTCGAAATGATTGAGATGGATCAGATCAACGAGGCCTACGAGCGCATGCTGAAGAGCGACGTGAAGTATCGCTTCGTCATCGACATGGCATCGCTCAAGAAGGCCGCCTAACCATGTCGCGCATTGTTCGTTTTCATGAAACCGGCGGGCCGGAAGTTTTAAAAATCGAAGAGGCCGAAGTGCCGGCGCCGAAAAAGGGCGAGGTGCGGATCGCGGTCAAGGCGCTGGGGTTGAACCGCGCCGAGGCGATGTTCCGCGCCGGCCAGTACCTCGAGCAGCCAAAGTTTCCGGCCCGGCTTGGCTACGAAGCCTCCGGGACCGTGGAAGCGATCGGCGAAGGCGTGGAAGATCTGCAGATCGGCGATGCGGTCAGCACGATCCCGGGCTTTTCACTCAACGACTACGGCGTTTACGGCGAGGTCGCGCTGGCTCCGGCGAGCGCAGTCGCGACGGACCCCGAACCCCCGACGGACCCCCTTTTTCTGCATGGACGAGTGTCGAAAGTGAGGACCGACCCCTCGACGACCCGACCCCTCGACGGACCGGCCCTCGACGGACCGCGAGCAATTGCGCGAGCGACCACGCCGGTCTGGGCGGATTTGGAATGGGCGCAGAAAAGGTAGCGCGAGCTTCCAGCAGCGAAGTTGGATGAAGACGAAAGCTGGAAGCTCGCGCTACCTTCGAGTCTGCCAATTGGCAAGCTGGAAGCTGGCGCTACCTATGCCGGGAGCGGATACTTCCTCGTCAACTGCTGCACCTGCTGGCGCACTTTGCCGATGACGTGTTCATCCTCGCGGCCGAGGAGCGCCTCCGCGAGGAGATCGGCGATCTCGAGCATCTCTTCTTCTTTCATCCCCCGGGTGGTGACCGCGGGCGTGCCTAACCGAATCCCGCCCGGCTTGAAGATCGGGTAGGTATCGAACGGAATTGCGTTCTTGTTCACCGTGATGCCGGCCCGATCGAGCACGTTCTGCGCGTCCTTGCCGTTGATCTCTTTGGGACGCAGATCGACCAGCATGAGGTGATTGTCGGTCCCGCCGGAAACGATCCGGAAGCCATGCTTCGCCACGCCGGCGGCGAGCGCTTTCGCATTCAGGACCACCTGGCGCTGATAGCCGCGGAACGAAGGCTGGAGCGCTTCATGGAAACAAACCGCCTTGGCCGCGATCACGTGCATAAGCGGTCCACCCTGCACGCCGGGAAAAACGGAGGAATCGATCGCCTTCGCGTATTCTTCTTTGCAAAGGACGATCCCGCCGCGCGGTCCGCGCAGACTCTTGTGCGTCGTGGTGGTGACGAATTGCGCGTGCGGCACCGGGCTCGGATGCTCGCCGCCCGCGACCAAGCCCGCGATGTGCGCCATGTCGATGAAAAGAATTGCGCCGACCGAGTCGGCGATCTGCCGGAGGCGAGGAAAGTCGAGAAAGCGCGGATAAGCGGATGCGCCGGCGGTGATCATGGCCGGCTTCACTTCTTCGGCCTGTTTCGCCAGCGCGTCGTAATCGATCTGCTCCGTCTGTTCGCTCACGCCGTATTGCGAAACCTCGTAGAGTTTGCCGGAAAAATTCGCCGGGTGCCCGTGGGTGAGATGCCCGCCGTGGGCCAGGTTCATCGTCAGGATGCGATCGCCCGGTTTCAGGACGGAAAAATAAACTGCCATGTTGGCCTGGGCGCCGCTGTGCGGCTGCACGTTGACGTGCTCGCTGCCGAAAAGCTTGAGCGCGCGATCGATCGCGAGCTGCTCGACGACGTCGACATTCTCACAGCCGCCGTACCAGCGTTTCCCCGGGTAACCTTCGGCATATTTGTTTGTTAAGCAGGAGCCCTGCGCTTCCATCACGGCGCGACTGGTGAAATTTTCCGAAGCGATGAGCTCGATGTTCTCGCGCTGGCGCTTTTCCTCCTCGGCGATCGCGTCGGCGATTTCGGGATCGACTTTGCGGAGTGGGCCGCCTAACGAGCCCTGCGAGGGCGGAGTGCCGGCCTGGGATTCGAGATGATGAGGCATATTTTCCATGGTGGATCGTGGGTTCATGCTCGCGCCGGCGTAGCGCGGGACGGCCAGTTCGGTTTGTTCGACAAAGGCGAGGACGCTGGGCAGCGCTCTTTCAATACTCTCCGCGCATTCCTCGTAAACGTCGCGGCCCATCCCGATCGGGTCGGGCAGATCGCGCCAGAGCGTTGCGCCCGGCTCTTCAAATTCGCGCAGCAGAAAAGTCTTCTCCGCGCTCTGGGGAAAGAGGAGATGGATCGTCTCGAGATGCGAGCCGGTCATCGCGAAAATATGGGTCGCGCGATCGATCAGCGTCGCGGTCAGCGGCTGGCTCCGGAGGGATGCGATATCGACTCCGCGTTGCCGGCAAACTTCGATGGCGTGCACGCTCGGCGGTTGTCCGCGAACGGCGTGAACCCCGGCGGCATCGGCTTCGATCTCCTTGCGATTGCCGAGCAAACGGCGGAACAGTCCGAGGGCCATGGGGCTGCGACAGATGTTTCCCGTACAGACGAAAAGGACGTATTTCACGATATGAGAGGCGACCGCGACGGCCTCGGCCAAGGTAAAATTAAACGCCCCCAAGTCAACGAAGCCCGCCAGCCCGGAGCCTCGGCGAGGAAGACAGGAATGAATCAGGAAAGCAGGAAAGCAGGAAAAGATTTGGAAGCGTGGACTCACCTTGGCGAGAGGCGAGAAAGAATTTCCGAGGCGGAGGTTAAGGCTGCGCCGGCTGCGACTCCGCCTCATTCTTTTTCCTGCTTTCCTGCGTTCCTGATTCAATCGTTCCCTGACTCCGCGGCGTCAGCGACCGCGAGATCATGAGTTCGCTATGGAAATCGCTCCGGCACCAGCTCGAATGGCTGGGAGTCAGCCTGCTCGCGTGGCTCATCCCGCGGTTGCCTCGCCCGATGGCGGTGCAGTTTGGGCGCGCGGCCGGCGCGCTAGCGGCCCATCTCGATTTCCCCGGCCGGCGGGTCGCTTTGAGCAACCTGGAGGCCGTCTTTGGCGACCGATTTTCGCCCGCAGAACGCGCTCGCATCACCCGCGAATCCTATCAGCAATTCACCGGCACCATGATCGATCTCTTTTGGAATCCGCGGCTCAACGCGGAGAACTATCGACGGCTGATTGAATTCCAGGGCTGGGATGAATTCTGCCGCACCATTGGGCCGACCGGGCCCTGTATTATCGCCGCCTGTCACTACGGCAACTTCGAGTGGTTCAGTCTCGCGGCCGGCTATGCCGGGCTGGTCGCGACCATTGTCTCGCAGGAATTCAAGAACCCAAAACTCGATTCCATCTTTCAACGATTGCGGGAGCAATCCGGCCATCGCTTTGTGCAACGCGAAGGCGCGATCGTGAAACTTTACAGGAACCTCCGGCGCGGCGGGACGGCGGCCAT
>JACCZO010000375.1 GCA_013695925.1 Chthoniobacterales bacterium | reverse complement strand
CCTCGCCTACGCGGGCGGTGTCGGATGGCTGCTCGTGAATTGGAAGGTCGGGCGGGATTTCCCGGATGTGCCCCGCATCGGCGCAGAGCGATTGGTCGGAGCGGCCAGCGAGGACCGCCGGGCGGGGTGCGAGTCTAATATTCGCCGCTCTCTCGGAGCTTGGCAAGACCACAGCCGCAGGGGTAAAGTGAAGGGAACTAATAAAACGAAGCCTCAGCAGAAACGTTCATCACATGACCAGAGCACTCTTCTCCGTTCTTCTCGCAATTTTCCTTTCGGCGGTTTCCAGCTTCGGAAGCGGACGCCGTTTTACCTATGTTTATGAGGCGACGACCCTCCATCCCGGCGAGTTTGAATTCGAAAACTGGGTTACCTGGGAGACGAACCCACCCGAGGACAGCACGTTCGATCGAGTTGACTTTCGGCATGAACTGAAGTTCGGCATCACCGAGCGATTGCAGGCCGCGGTTTTTCTGGCGGATTGGTTTTACGAGGACGGCCATTCGGTCGAGCACGAGGGGTTCACTTACCGGGATTCCGCGCTTAACCTGATCTACAATTTAAGCGATCCGGTCAAGGACCCGCTGGGCTTCGCGATCTTCGGCGAGGTCAGAGCCGGCCACGAATTTTTTCTGCTGGAAGGCAAACTGATCGCGCAGAAAAATTTCGGTCCCCTGGTGTTCGCCTATAACGCGACGCTGGAAGCGGAGTGGGAAGGAGAAGATCTGGACCACCGGCTGGGCGTAATCCAGCAGTCGTTAGGGGCGAGTTATGAGATGAATCACCATCTGGCGGTGGGGGCCGAATTACTGCATGAGATTCCGGTTGCGGAATGGGAAAGCGTGGAGGGTCATTTTGTCTACGGCGGCCCCAACGTTTCGGTGCGCGGCAAAGGTTGGTGGGCTACCCTCACTGCTCTGGCGCAACTGACGCGCGGTGAACACGAGCCCGATTTTCAGCTGCGCGCGATCGTAGGCGTGCATTTCTGAAGGAACAGCTCGATGGAGCCGGTGCGCCCCCGCGCCGGCTCCGACCGAAAAGAATTGAAAAGCGTCGCCGAGCGCGCCTAACAAGTGAGGGACGCGAGGCGACCAATCGTGATCGAGCCCACGCCGGCTATGACTCCGTGCGGAGATCGAGCGAGTGCGCAGGATCATCTTTAGAGTGGCTACCTCGGGCTAACGGTTATCTACGCCACCGGCCTTGCATTGTTGTTCATGAACCCACGCCGGAAACGTGTCGTCCTGTTGCTGGCGCCTGTCGGCCAGATGGCTCTGACGTGGTACCTGCTTCAAACCGCGATCGGTATCTGGCTGTTCTACGGTTTGGTGCCCGGCGGTGCGCATCTCATGGGCAAAATTGGACTCGGATGGCTCGCGTTCATCTGGATCGGGGGCTTCGCGGTGCAGATCGGACTTGCACATGCATGGATTCGACGGTTCCGCTTCGGGCCCGCGGAATGGCTCTGGCGAACTCTAACTCACTGGCAAGTGCAACCCTGAAGAGCCGTTGCGCGCACCGCCGGTTAACTAGGCGACGCTCAGCAGAGGAGTATCACCGTCTGCGGAGAATTCACCTGCAGCCCCGACTTCGATCCCATTGAACAGCTCTGGCTGCGCTTGAAAGCCGATTACTTCAGCGACTTCATCACGCGCATTCCCGAGGAGCTGACCGCACGACTCCTGCGCCCCCGAAGCCTTCATTGACGATCCGCCCATTGTCGCCGCCAGTGCGCTACCTGGAAATGACTTTCGGCAATCGTTTTGGAAACCGTTGGCTGATACAACGCGCGGCACCTTCACCGGAGCGCCAGGCGGACAAGCGGGAGCAGGAGGGTGGGCAGAATGCCGAGCAGGATCGAGATCGCGGCCGTGAGGATCATCGGTGCGATGATGAAATAGGAAATTTCGCTGATCGGGTGTGACACGTTTTCCTGGGGCGCCCCGAAAAAAGCGGTGCGAATGACGCGCAGATAATAGGCGGCGCTTAGGAGGGTGCTAACGAGGAGAACGAAAAAGACCACGAGCCAGCCGGCTTGGATCGAGCCGATGGCGAGGAAGTACTTGGTGACGAAGCCAGCGGCCGGCGGAATGCCGATGATGCTGAGGGAGCCGATGGTCAAGGCGGCGAAGGTCCAAGGCAGGAAGCGTCCGAGGCCGGCGAGTTCGGAGATTTTCGTTTTATGGGAGGCGAGGAGAATGGAGCCGGCCGCGAAAAAAAGCGTGATCTTAGAGAAGGAGTGATTGACCAGATGGATGAGGCCGCCGGTCATCCCGTTCTGATTGGGGATGCTCGCGCCCAGGATCATGTAGGCGAGCTGGCCGATGGTGGAGTAAGCGAGCAGGGCTTTGAGGTTATCCAGCCGGAGCGCGTAAAAGGATGCCAGCATGACGGTGATAGAAGCGAGCACCGCGGTGGCAATTCCCAGATTCAACCGGTGGAACAAATCCAGTCCGAAGACGTGCAGGATGACGCGGTAGATGAGGAAGACACCTGCGTTAACCACGGCGACTGCGTGGAGCAATGAACTGACCGGAACCGGGGCCACCATCGCGGCCGGCAACCAGGCATGGAACGGCACGAGCGCGGCTTTGGCGGCGCCTGCAACGAAAGCAAAATAGAGAATGACAAGGACAGTGGTGTTTGCGGCGGAAGGAAAGACGCCGCCCGGTCTGAAATCGAAGGTGCCGGAGAGAACGTAAGTGAGAATGATGGCAGGCAGAAGGAACGCGATCGAAGTGCCGAGGTGATAGGCGATATATCTTTTCCCGGCGGCATAGGCCTCTTCCGTGCCGGTGTGGGTAACGAGCGGATAGGTGCTGAAGGTAAGGGCTTCGTAGAAGAGATAGAGAGTGAACAAATTGGCGGAGAACGCGATCCCCACGGTGGCGGTGAGGGTGAGAGCAACACTGGCGTAGAAGCGAGTCTGGTTAGCCTCCCCGTGCAGGCGCATATAACCGATCGAGTAAATGGTCGTAACGATCCACAAGAAGGATGCGGTCGCGGCAAAGAGGAGCGCGAGCGCGTCCACGCGGAAAGCGATCGCGACCTGAGGAAGAAAGGCAGAGAGAATGAAATGAAAACTGCCGCCATCTAGAACTGGCGGGATCATGCTGACAATGATGACCAGCTGGAGAAGACCAGCAGCGATCGAACAACCCTCGCGCAAATTAGGTTTCTTTCCGGCGGCGACGATCAGGATCGCGCCCAGGAAGGAGGCCAGGAGCGCCAGCAAGGGCTTGCTCGAATAAATTTCCATGAGCTACTTTTCCTTCGACAGACGGAAGGCGGTGAGCGGAGCATCTTTGACCCGCTCCACGACTGCCTGCACAGAAGCGCCCGTCACGTGCAAGAGCGGTGCGGGATAGACGCCGATCCAGAGAATCGGGAGGAAGAGGGCGGCGGCGACGACAGCTTCCCGGGAACGCAGGTCTGGCAAAGTTTTCACGATCGAACGGGTTACTGGACCAAAGAAGGCGCGTTCGTAGTAAACCAGGAGATAAGCGGCGCTAAGAACGACGCCGAGCACGGCCACGCTCGCGGGTGCGGGATGCAGAAGGAAGGCGCCCTGCAAGATCAGAAACTCGCCCGTAAAACCGCTCGTGATGGGCAGACCGATGACCGCCATGCCGAAGAGAAAAAAGAAAGTCCCGAGAAGCGGCGCCTGTCTCGCGAGGCCACCGAAGGCGGAAAGTTCGGAGGAGCCGACGCGCTCGTGCAGAATTGCCGCCAGCATAAACAAGCCGGCGGAGACAAATCCCAGATTGATTATCATGATGATCCCGCCCTGAATGCCCTGTTGGTTAAGGGAGAACAACCCGAGAATCGCAAGCCCGACATGGCTGATGCTGGCGAAGGCAAGAAGCCGTCGCAGATTCGGCTGCGCCATGGCGATGAGGGCGCCGTAGAGCGAAGCAAAAACGCCCAGCACGACCATGAGCCAGAGCCAGCGCGCGGAGGCGATCGGCAACAGCGGAATAACAAAGCGGATGAATCCGTAAACGCCGAGCTTAATTCCCACCAGGAAGACGCCCATGCCGGCTGGTCCTTCCAAAAGCGTGGTCGGCATCCAGGTATGAAAAGGAAAGAGCGGCCCTTTCACGGCGAAACCGAAGGCGAGCAGGAAGAAGATTAAAGTCTGAAGGCCGGGCGCAATGGGAACGCTGAGAAGGGTTGGGAAATCGAAGGAGTAGGAGGGAGTGGCACCGCTGCCGCCGGTGACATTGTTATAGTTAACCCCGAGCAGGATGATGCCGATCAACATCGGCGCCGAACCGCTCAGCATGTACATGACATACTTTGTTCCGGCGCGCTGGCGATCAGGACCGCCTCCCCAAAGTTTGATAAGAAAATAGCTGGGGACGAGCATCAGCTCCCAGAAGATGAAGAAGACAAAGAGATCGAGCGTAACGAAGACGCCGATGACCATCGCTTCAAAGGCGAGCACGGCAGCGAGGTAAGGTTTAACGAGAAATCTGACCGAGTTCCACGAGACCAGGATTACCACCACCGAGAGGAAGGCAGTGAGTGGAACGAAGAGCACACTGATCCCATCGACACCGATGTGATAGGTGATTCCCACCGTGGAAATCCAGCCGATGCGTTCGGCAAACTGGAGATGCGAAACGCCCGGGATAAAGGCGCAGGTCATAACAAGCGCGAGAACCAGGACAGCGAGCGCACCGAGCAGCGCAACCCAGCGCGCCAGATGGTCCGTCTTCAGAAAATTGACGAGGATGGCCAACGCGATCGGAAGAAAGATGAGCGTGCTAAGAATCGGAAAACCGATCTGCTGCGCGGCGAAAATTTCGGCAAGGTTCAAGCTATGTTTCCTCCGGAGCGGCGCTCATGGTCTCACTGCTGCCGTCTCGGTTTTGATGTAGGATCCTTCCTTGACGCGGAGCACGAGCGCGTTGAGCGAGCCGTTCATCGTGCGCAGGATCGGTCCGGTATCGAGACCGATCCAGAAGATGACCGCTCCCAGGACGGCGACGATGACCAGCTCGCGCGGTCGCAGGTCCTTGAGCTTCTGCAAGGCTGGATTAACCGGGCCCATAAAAGCGCGCTGGAAGTACCACAGAAAATAGGCGGCGGTTAAAAAAGTGCCCAGGCCCGCGGTGATGGCCATGTACCAGTGCTGTTGGTATGTGCCGAGCATGATGAGGTGCTCGCCGTTGAAGCCGTTGGTGCCTGGCAGACCGACGCCGGCCAGCGCAAGAATCAGAAAGGTGGCGGTGAGCAGGGGAACGCTGTGCACCAGGCCGCCGAGCGACGAGGTGTCGGGTGCTCCGACGCGGGTATGCAGGAAACCGGCGAGAAAGAAGAGCCCGGCGCCGGTGATGCCGAGGTTAATCATTTGCAGTAATCCGCCCTGCAACCCGTAGGAATTAAGCGAAAAGATTCCCAGCATGACGACGCCCATGTGACTGAGGCTGCTGAAAGCGACCATGCGGCGCAGATTCGTTTGCACGAGCGCGATGAGCGCACCGTAAACGATGCCAATCCCGCCGAGCAGCGCCATCAACCAGAACCATTCTTTGGAGGCCTCCGGGAGCAGCGGAATGACAAGCCGGATGAAGCCGTAGGTGCCGAGCTTGACGCCAACAAGGAAGACGCTCATCCCGACGATCGGCCCCTCTTCCAGCACTTTTGGCATCCAGGTGTGGAACGGGAATATCGGCGCTTTCACCGCCAGCCCGAAGAAGATGAGAAAAAAGATGAGGGTCTGCATCTTCTCCGGCACCGGCACCGTGAGAAGCTGCACGAAGTCGAACGAATATCCCGACCCCTGCCCAGAGGCGAGCGAGGCGTTGTGGAAGTTGATGCCCAGGAATGCGATCCCGGCCAGCATGAGCACCGAGCCGATACTCATGAAAATGACATATTCGCGCGCCGCCTGTTGCCGCCGCGCGCCCGTCCCCCAGCGAGTGATGAGAAAATAACTCGGGATCAGCTCGAGCACGAAAAAAATCCAGAAAAGCACCATGTCGAGAGACACAAAAGCGCCGATGAGTGTGGCTTCGAGCGCCAGCGTCGCCATGGCATAATGCCTGGCATCGGATCTCACCGCATATTCGGCGTAAAGGACGACCATCACGGTGAGGAGCGCCGTTACCGGGACAAACAACATGCTTACACCGTCCACGCCGAGGTGATAACCGACGCCGAGAAAAGGAATGCGGAAGCCCCGTTCGATGAACTGCATGTCGGCCACGTTCGGGATGAAGCGGAAGGCCAGGACGCAGGCGAGGAGCAATTCGAGGACGGCTCCGGCCAGGCCCAGTTTGTAGGCCAGATGATCGTCCCGGACGAAATGGAGGACGACGACAAAGACGAGCGGAAGAAAGAGCAGAACGCTCAGAATCGGAAAGCCAATCTGCTCGGAGGCAAAAACTTCGTGCAGGATCATAACACTCCGGCCAGCAGCGCGATGATCGAGAGGAAAAAGATCAAAGCTATGACTAGCGGATGACCGAGGAAATCTTCGGTGCGTGTCAGGACACGCCCGATCCACTCTCCGGTAATGGGGATTCCTCCCTGGACGCCTTTTTGAAAGACGAAGCTTTCCACGCCGTGGGAGATTGCGGCGGCCAGTTCCGTCACACTGCCAAACAGATCCTCGACGCGTCCGATGATCCGTTTCTCGAACCAGCCGGAGATCGTGGAGGCGAGCTCGGTCCCTCTGCCGAAGAGCTTTTCCGTGCTGCCGATGACTCGTCTCTCAAACCAGGCGGAGGCGCCGGAGACGAGATTGAGCAGTCTGCCGAAAAGGTTCTCCGTGCCGCCAACGGCCTCCTGCTCCACCCAACCGGAAGCGCGGGACACCACCTCGCCTGACCCGCCGGCGAGTCCTCCGGTTATTCGGCGAAGAGCCATCCAGCGCGAAGCGACAAAACCCGCAGCCGGCACTCTTCCGAGCACCTGGGCCTGAGCTGCGGCGAGTGCCGCCCGCTCATCGCTCTCTTCCCACCGGGTCGCCGCTCTGCCCGGAGCTCCGGCTGGCGCGGCGGCTTCCGCCGCTTGCATGGCGAGGAATTGTTCCTGCCATGTCTGCCCAATGGCGCGGATCCGTGGTGCCGCAGCCGGGACGCCACCGGTGAGCCGATCGATTACTTGAAGGTCAAACCGATCGAGCAAACGCGCGAGCTTTGTCGCCGGAGCGACGACGGCCACATCGTAGAACTCGTCCAACCAGAACCGATTCAGCGTCAGATTATAGAGACGCTGCATTGTGGGAGAGACGGCACCGGCGGCCGGTTCGAGTCTAAACCTGTCGAAGTATAGCGGTGTCAGCCATCCGGCAAAGACAAGCAGAACCATTAGTCCCATCAGGACAAGAGTGAGAAGCGAATGGCCGACCGGCATGCCGAGCTGGGCCGCAACGACCGGGGCCAGGAGTTGCTGAAACCAAGACCCATTGATTCCGCCAGGCAGCATTCCCAAGGCATAGCCGATCGCCGCGAGCACCGCCATGACGAGCAACGGTTTGACAAACAATCCCGGCAACTTTTTGGGGTGATCGTTCGCGTGCTCGCCGTGGCCCGCTTCCTCGAAGGCCTCGCTGGTGAGACGCGCCGAATTAAACGCGGCAGCGAACGCCGCAATTCCGCCGAGCGCCAGCACCACAAAAAGGATTTCCATCGCGCCGCTGCCAAATCTCAAGGCGGGCAGCCATCGAGCCAGGAATGGAAAAATTACCAGGGCCAGCGCACCGGCGAGAACGAGCCAGGAGATCACCGGCGGCGTGTCCTTGCCTCTGGGTATGGTGACATCCGGTCCGCCGTGCAAGAGGTGTAAAATCGAGGGCGCGGTGATGAACTGGTAGCACTTTAAATAAGCGTGAGCGAGGAGGTGGAAGACTGCCACCGGATAGGCGCCGAACCCGCAGGCGAGAAACATCAAACCGATCTGCGCATTGCTTGTTGCGAGAAGCATGTTCTTGATGTCGGTCTGCACCATGCTGGTCAGCCCGGCAAAAAGCGCGGTCGCCGCTCCCGCGATCGCGACCAGCAAGAGGGCATTGGGTGCGTGGTCGTAGAAGACATGGCTGCGAACGATGAGGTAAACACCCGCCGTCACCATGACCGAGCCGTAAAAGAGAGCGCTCGATGGGGTCGGTCCCTCCATCGCGCGCGGCAACCAGGTGCCGAGCGGAAATTGGCCCGACTTGGCGATGGCGGCGAGGAGGAGACAGAGGCTGATGGCGGTGATCACCCCGGGATCGATCTCGCCGGTGCGGGAAAAAACCTCCCGGAAATCGGCCGAGCCGAAAGTGGCGAAGAGAAGAAAAATTGCCACCAGGAATCCCGCGTCGCCGATGCGATTCATGACGAAAGCCCGGGTGCCGGCCTGGGCGGCGCTGGGCCGTTCGCAGTAGAACGAAATCAAGAGGTAGGAGCACATGCCGACGAGTTCCCAGCCGAGAAAGAGGAGAACAAAATTGTTGGCCATGACGAGCGTGAGCATGGCAAAGAGGAAGAGGGAGATGACAGTGAAGAAGCGGGAAAAGCCTCGCTCGTTGTGCATGTAGTTGACCGAAAAGAAGGTCATGGCGAAACCGAGGCTCGTGGTCAGCAACATCATCAGGGCCGAGAGCGAATCGATCAGAAACGCGACGTCCACATTGAGCGCGCCGCTCGAGAGCCAGCGGTAAACGACCACTTCGCGCGGGGCCGGATCGATCAGCACAGAAGCCAGCACATAGAGCGTGCCGAGGAAGGAGCCGAGCGCTGCGCCCCACGCCAGTCGTGGGATCAGGATCCTCGAATAGCGTTCGCCCAGAAGTGCATTGACGCCGTTGGCGAGCGCCGCCAGCAGGGGCAATCCGGGAATGAGGATGACGATCAGGTCAAACACGCTGCATCTCCGGTTCGCCGTTCTGCTCGATCATGGCCGGGGTAAGGAAATCGGTTTTGCCCTTGTACCATTCGAACGATGAGCCTACTACCGGCAGCGGCGTGAGCGGTTTGTCCCATGGAATGAACTCGCCGCGCGGGTGGAAGATGTTGAGCGCGCCAGTCTCGGGATCCATCGCGATGAGGTGAACCCAGGCATGGCCGAGCAGTTCCTGGATGGCTTTCTGCCGTCCATAGATTTCGCCCAGGATTTCGAGCCTCGCTTCCACGAGCAACTGGAGGCGCATCGGCTCATGAACCTCGACCATCTGCTTCGGCAAACCGGTGCGCAGATCGCTCATCGCGCCTTCCATCACCCCGATGAGTCCCGTCACATTGTGCGGCACTTTGGTATCAGAGCCGTACTTGATGTTATCGACGGTGGAAAAGTAGTACTCGAGATTAATCCCGGCGCCGACCGGACCGACCGCGAGCAGAATTCTTTCCAGAATCTTGCCGTCCGGGTCCTGGGTCGCATCGTAGGAAATGACAAAGGGCCGGCGATCCAGAAAGAGTCCCTGCGTGATCGAGCGCCGGCCGACGACGGCGAAAGCATTGGTGGCATGACCCCATTCCGGCCGCACCTGTGAGAGGTCCATCGAGCGTTCCTCCACATGGCGCAGGGAGCGCTGGGGCGAAGCATCTTTCGGCGCGGAGGCGAAACGGCGGCAGCGTTCCTGCGCGGAGCGCGCGCGCGCTTCGTCCAAATCGGCGAGCAGGCAGCGCCAGTCTTCCTGGTGGGTGGCAGGAATGTCTTCCAGATCGAAAAAGGTGTAGAGATCGGAAGCGGTGTTGTGCTGCGCGCCGATAAACCAGGTGTCGTCGGGGATGTCTATTTTGCGCGCGCGCAAGACGGCCCGAACCGCCGGGCGATTGACCATGGCAGCAAAGGCGCGCCCGTTCGGCCCGCCATGCTTGCCCCCACACGCCCCGCAATCATGCGCGGATTCATGCGGATTATTCACGCTGACCGAGCCGTGTCCGGTAAAAACGGCGAGCCGCGCGAAGCCATAAGTCATCCCCAGATTGCGCAGCATCGCCTCGACGCGATCGGCCTGCTCTTCGGTGGTCAACCCGATCTGCTCGTCCTGCGGGTTGGACTTTGGCGCCGCGTCCACGGTAAGGGCGGTATGGACTGGAGGAACGAAGCGCCGCCGCAGTTTCTCCACCACGGTGCTATAGCGATGAGGCAGGAAGAGCCGGCCAAAGAGCGGGAGCGCATGGAGAAAGCCCAGAAGGTTGAGAAGGAAGTAGGCCGAGAGGGCGTTGCGTTTTACCTCCCAATCGGTGTTGTGGAAGACTTCATTCCATTTGCTGCGGCGCTTGTGCGTCTTCAGCTTTTCCACTTCCTCTGGCCGTGCCACCTCGTTGACGCGGTGCGCTGGAGTCACCACCGGAGGACAAAGCGGCGTGGTATGGTGGTCATCGAGGGCGGAATAATTCATCGCCACGCCGAAGAATCCTGCCGCCCCCAGGGTCTCGTAGCCGGGATTCAGCTCTTCGAAGTGGCGATGGATCGCCTCTTCCCGTTCGTCGATGCAGAAGACGACTTGCGCCAGCGGCCTTGTCTGGCGGGTTTTCCAGCGCCCTTTCCCGCGATTATTGGCCAGGGCATTGAGAATCTGGTCGCGGTAGTGAAGCTCGTAGGCCTCGAGCCAAACCTGCCCGTGCGCTGAAGAGGGGAAGGCATCCAGCGTGGCGATCAGCCGGTCCAGATTCTCCGGGGCCGCCGCGCGCACTTCGTCCGCGGAGAGGCCGAGAAACTGCGCCAGATGAAAGAGTCGCCAGGCCGTGCGGTAAACCGTGGGTCCTGCTTTTTCGGAGGAAAGAATGCTCTCGCGCTGCAGCCAGATGCTGTCGGCCAGGATTTCCAGATCGTCGTTCTCGACCGCTGAGCGCGACAAGAGGGAGCGAGCTTTGGCCGCCAGGTAGTCAGGAAGTTTGCCGGCCGACAACGCTTGCCGGACGAAGAACTCATAAGAGTGGCTTTCGAAATACTGCCGGAGGCTTTCCACGCCCGGATCGATCTTCCAGAGGTCTTTGCACATCTGCCGGATGAGCAGGGTTTCAAAGAACATTCGCGCGGCGAGAAATTGAATCAGATCGATCGGCATCGCCTGTTGTCTCGGATAATTCGGCCGGCCGGAGCGCCAGGTGATCATGC